>NZ_JBLTJC010000070.1:0-37119 GCF_048158785.1 Streptomyces colwelliae
GGGGGGAGTCGGCCTCGGGCGTGGGCGTGGGCGCGGGTGTGGTGGCGTCGGGGCTGCCCGACTCGTCCTCGGGGTCGTCGGTCAAGTCGCCGGCTGCCTCATCCACCGGGGCGTCGGTGCTCTCGCCGTCGGGGGAGTCCGTGGATTCCGTGGAGTCCCCGGCGTCCGTCCCGGCGACCGTGCCGCCCTCGTCCTGCGTGTTCACCTCGGCGGCGTCGGGGTCCTCGGTGGCACCGGTCTCCGGCACCTCGCCCTCGAACTCCGGCTCCCCGGAACCCGATTCAGCGTCATCGGCACCCGAACCCTCGGCGCCTGCCGTGCCCTCCGTACCTTCGACGGAGCCCCCGTCACCCACGGAGACCTCGGCCGGAGCCTCAGCCGCAGCCGGGGTCTCCGCGTCGCCCTGCGCCGACGTGATCTCCGCCCCCGCACTCCGCTCCGCGATCTCCCGCTTCAACGCGGCGGAAGAGATTCGCATGGTCGCGCCACTCTCGAGGTCGCCGTTCTCAGGCTCTTCCTCGGCGGGGACCGCGGGCGGCTGAACCGCTGGCGGCGGAGCCGCGGCCGAGGGCGCCCAGCCGGCCTGGAAGCCGGAGCTGTCCGGCGGCGCGGGAACCGGGAACGCGGGGCCGACCGGGGGCGGCATCGCCGTGCCGCTCGCCGGAGTCGGAGGCGGCGAGGCCTGCGCGGACGCGCCCGACGCGCCGGACGAGTTCTGCGTGTACCAGGCCGGCGGCGCGTAGTCGATCGTGAACTCGCCCGTCATCTCGATGGCGGACTCGTCGTCGGGCTGGTCATCGCCGGGCGTGGCCCAGCCCCCGCGGATCCCGTCCCGATCGCTGCTCACAATTCCTCCTGGTGTGGTCGAGCACCCTCATGCCGTGCTGGGGCGACCGCTCGTGTCGTACGGGCCCGGTCCGTCGACAGCGTCGGGAACGGTCGGCCGGCGGCCCGAATCGATCGGATCCGCCCGTCCTGTCCCCCGAAGCGCTGTCGGCCCGGCCACGGGCCCTGACGCGGCCCCCGGTCCCAGCCTAATCACCACAAGCAACCTCACGGCAGGCCCGCCCACCTCTCCGCGCCCGTCCAACGCGCCACATGACGCCCGGAACCGGCACACGTGCCCATCAACTCCCCGCACAAAACGGGTGGTAGTGGCACGCATCCTCTACGGGAGAAGGGGTGAAAGGGTCTTAATCGTTCAATGTCGGTCAGTGGCCCGCCGGTTCAGTCCATCCGGCGTGGTGTACCCAACAATCCGATCTCGGCGTCCGTGGGCTGTGTCATCACATACTGCCGGTCGCGGTCGCCGCACCAGAGCGTGACGCCGTCGGCGAGCGTGGGCAGGGAGTCGACGTCGGCCCGGGGGAGCGCCATGGCGCGGCCCAGCTCCGTCGCCTCGTCCGGCGAGATCCGCTGCACACCGACGAGCCGCGCCTGCCGTATGAGCCGAGGGGCGACAGGGCTGAGATACGGCAGGAGGGTCAGCACCGACTGCCAGGGCCCGGACACGACCCGCCCGCGCGGCGGACGCATGCCGCAGTCCCGCACCACGAGCACGGGTGTGCCCGCCGAGGCACCCTGGGGCGAGACACGGCCCACGTCGTACACCGCCAGGCCGTTCTGTCCGCCGCCCATGGCGTGGACCATCTGCATCCAGGCCTGCGGCCGGCCGGTCTCCACGGCGACGCGCGCCCCGGTCGCCGCAGCTCTCAGGGCGATGACCTGTGCGGTCCACAGGCCGCCGATGAGGACGACGTCGTACGGAGTGGGCCGGTTGAGCCCCAGCACCGCGGGCTGTCCCTCGGCGTCGACGCCGATCACGACGCCGTCGTCCCCGATGGGCAGCGCGAGCGCGTCCACCTGCTCGGGGGACAGCACATGCCGTCCGTGCCGCGGACCGATCAGGCCGAAGCCGCTGCGCAGCATCTCCATCGCGGTCATCGGGCACCTCCGAGGGGCAGGGTGGCGAGTACGCCCGGGAGCTGCTCGCGGTCGAGGCGGGTGAGTGCCAGGCCTGTGTGGCGCGCGGCGCCCTCCAACGCGCGCCGTGCCGCGACCAGTTCGTCGTCGCTCCGTCCCGTCACCCGCAGGTGCCCGCACATCGACACCTCCTGGCGCTCCACGCGCGCGAGCGTGAGGCTGAACGTCGTGGCGAGTGCCGGTGTGGCCGTGAGCAGGGCGATCAACTGCGGCAACGAGGGCCCGCGACCGCCCAGTTGGGGCCAGCGGCGGATCCAGTACGTGGTGTGTCTGCGGTTGTCGCAGCGCCAGCTCCGGCTGGACTCCTCGGTCCGGCGTTCCCTCGTCTCGGTCCTTCCGGCCTCCGCCGTCACCAGGGGGTTCGCGCAGGCGGAGGTGGCGAGAGCCGTGGTCAGCTCCTCCTCGTTGAGGATCGTCGTGCGGAAACCGGCGCCGGTGAGCCGGCTCGCGAGATGGTCGGCCACGCGCACGACGCACTTCTGCGCTCCGGTGAGCCCGCCGCCCCGGGCGGCCACGGCCTCCAGGCACTGCTCGGGGTCGAGCTTCAGCGCGATCCAGGTGATGCGCACCGCGGGGGCGCCGGTCTGCTCCTGAAGCGGCGCGTAGTTGGTGACGGCCACCGAGTGCTGGGGCAGGTGCAGCGCGGGCGCGGGCTGAGTGTGCAGCACGAGCTGCGCCGACTCCAGCCGGATACCGTCCACTTCGAGCGCGTCCCGCACCAGCGAGAGCGGCAGCGGATGCCGGCTCCGGTCCGCCCGCAGCGCGGTGACATCGGCCTCGACCTGCACGACGGCGGTCACGAAGGTGCCGTCCCCGATCAGTCCGATCGGACGCCGGTCCCGGCCGCCGTACGCGTACGTCCGCAGGGTCGGGTCGCACTCCACGGCCGGTGCGAGGCCGGGCTCCGTGCCCGGCGGCGTCTCCGTGTTCGCGGCGCTCTTCTGCCGTGCCCGCAACGCCCGCGCGGTACCCAGCCATTCGGGCAGGGAGCGGCCGCGCCGACGGACGAAGGCGAGCAGCACGAGCGCCACGGCGACGACGCCCGCCGGCACCAGCGCCATGGGGGCGATCGCCCAGCCGACGAGAAGGACGGCCGCCGCGATCTCCAGCAGGACGAGCCGTTGCAACCGGAATGCCCCGCCCTGTCCGCGGCGCGTCCTGAGATGGAGGCCGCCCGGTCCCTGGGGCGGTGTGCCCGCCGCGGACGACGGCTGCGCGGACCCCGGCCCGGGCGTCCCGGAGCCCCTCGTCCGCGACCGGTCACGAGACCGCGTCCGCGTTCCGGAAGCCATCACTCCATCCCCCCGTTTTACTCACAACTCACTGCTGTTTCAGCACCACATAGGGCCCCTGAAGGTCCAGGTACCCTACCCGCTCCACACGTCCCCGCGGATACCAGGCATAGTAGGTGCCCGGTCTGACATCGATGGGCGGGGGACGGCGAACCCCCGAGCGCTGCCCAGGCGGAACACGGGGAGAGACAGACACAGATGGCATCTCGGCGGGACCAGCTCAACGCCTACACCTTCGCGAAGCGCCGCATGCTGGCGTCCTTCGTGCAGTCGTCCCCGGACGGTTCGGAGGAGGGGGCACCGCGACCGCTGCGCGGAGTGGTGCCCGGCGTCATCGTGGGCGTGGTCGTCATGGCGGTCTTCGGCGCCTGGGGCATGTTCAAACCGACCGCGCCCCAGGGCTGGGACACCCCCAAGGCGAAGGTGATCATCGCCAGCAAGTCGACCACCCGCTATGTCGTCCTGACCACCGACGGCAAGACCCAGCTGCACCCCGTCCTCAACATGGCGTCGGCGAAGCTGCTCCTCAACCCCGGCCAGGGCGAGGTCGTCACCGTCGACGAGTCGGTCCTCGACGGCGGCAAGATCCCGCACGGCGTCACCGTCGGCATCCCGTACGCCCCCGACCGTCTTCCCTCGGCGAGCGAGGCGGGCGCCGCCAAGCGCTGGGCGGTCTGCGAGCGCCCGAGCGCGGGCGGCGGTTCCATCCAGAAGGCGGCGCTGGTCCTCGCCGAGCGCGACATGAAGAAGACCGAGGGCAAGCAGCGGTTGCGCGGCGGAGATCTGCTCTACGTAGTGGACCCGGACAAGAACCGCTACGTGGTGGACGCGAGCGGCACGGCGTACCGCGTGGACAAGAGCGACGAGCTGCTGCTGCGCGCCGTCGTCGGCACCGGCCGCGTGCCCGAGCGCGTCTCCCCGGAGTGGCTGGCCACCCTGCACCAGGGCGACCCGATCGCCTTCCCGAGCATCGGCGCCACACCCGGTACGGCCGCCGGCGCCCCGGGCGAGCTGGACGAGTCGACCAACAAGGTGGGCATGGTGCTCAAGGCGTCCGACGCCAGTGGTGAGCACTACTACGTAGTGCTTCCTGGCAAGGTCGCGCAGGTCTCCGCCTTCGTCGCCCAACTCCTGCTGTCCAGCAAGGAGCTGGCCCCGCTCGGCCAGGCCGGTCACGCCACCGGGGTGAGCGCGGGCGAGATCACCCCGGAGGGGACCTTCGGCGCCGAGAACCGCTGGCCCACCAAGGACCCCAAGCCCGTCAACGAGGCCTCGGACGCGTCCGGCAGCCGCAGCACGATCTGCAACGTCCTGGAGAAGGTCGGCGACAAGGGCGCCACCACCCTGACGACCTGGGCGGGCACCGACTTCCCCGCCCCGCTCCCCACCGACTCCACCAGCGCCTACGTAACGCCCGGCTCCGGGCAGCTCTTCCGCCAGTTCCAGGGCGAGGAGACCAAGGCCGGCCCCGTCTTCCTGGTCACCGACACGGGGCTGCGTTACGTCCTCCAGTCCAACGCCGACAGCGCCACGAACGACGCGGGCATCGGCACGACGGCCACCGAGCGCAAGCAGGAGCAGGCGGAGGCCGAGCAGGCCCAGATCCGCCTCGGCTACGCCGATGTCGACCCGGCGCCGATCCCCGCCTCATGGTCCGAGTTCCTGCCCACGGGCCCCCGCCTGTCGACGGCGGCGGCACGTCAACCGCAGGGCTCGTAGGGAGGGTTGGGCATGCCGTACACGATTTCCCCCCGCCCCCTCCGCGCTACGGCGGCCATGGCCGCCGTAGCCGCGACGCTGGCCGTGTCCACCGTCGTGCTCGCGCCTCCCGCGGCGGCGGACGACAGCTTCTCGGACCAGTGCACGTTCCCCAACAAGGAGTACCCGGGCCGCCCTTGGGCCCTGCAACGCGTCCTCCTCGACGAGCTGTGGAACCAGTCCAAGGGCAAGGGCGTACGGGTGGCGGTGATCGACACCGGTGTGGACGTGAAGAATCCCCAGCTCACCCATGCGGTGGACGTGAAGAGCGGCCGCAACTTCCTGCCCAAGAACCTCAAGGACAGCAACGGCGACAAGATCGCGCGGGGCAGCGAGAACGGCACGACCGACACCGTGGGACACGGCACCAAGGTCGCCGGCATCATCGCCGCCCGCCCGATCAGCGGCACCGGCTTCGTGGGCCTGGCCCCCGAGGCGACCATCATCCCGATCGAGCAGAACGACGCGGACGGCCACGGCACGGCGCAGACGCTCGCGGAGGCGGTCACCTACGCGATCCAGGCCAAGGCTGACGTCATCAACATCTCGCAGGACACGTCGAACGCGGTGAAGCCCGATCCCTCCCTGGAGTCGGCGATCGACACGGCACTGTCGAAGAAGATCGTGGTGGTGGCGTCCGCGGGCAACGACGGCCAGGGCGGCAACGTCAAGAAGACCTACCCGGCGTCCTTCCCGGGTGTCCTCGCCGTCGCGGCCTCCGACCGCAACAACGAACGCGCGTCCTTCTCCCAGTCCGGCGACTTCGTCGGCGTCGCGGCACCCGGCGTCGACATGATCTCCACCGTCCCCAAGGGCGGTCACTGCTCCGACAACGGTACGAGTTTCTCGGCGCCGTACGTCTCCGGTGTCGCCGCGTTGATCAAGGCGAAGCATCCGGACTGGACCGCCCGCGAGGTCGTCGCCCAGATCGAGCAGACCGCCGAGCGCACCATCGCCGGCCACGACCGCCTCGTCGGCTGGGGCGTCGTCGACCCGGTCCGCGCGCTCACGGAGGACGACCACCCGATCGAGTCCCCCGACCCCCAGGACGGCCTCACCAAGGCCCAGGCCCCGTCCCCCGCGAAGCTCCAACTCGGCGAGACCCCCGACGAACACGACGCCCGCCTCGCGACCTACGTCGCCCTCGGCGCGGCCGTACTCGTGGCGGGACTCGGCGGTACGGCGGTGGCGACGCGGGACGCGCGGAAGCGGGCGCGGAGGGTCGCGGGGCTGGAATGAGGTACGGCTGACAAGGGACGTAGCGATGTCAAGGAGCCGTGACCCGGGAAGAAGCAGGCCGACGGCGCGAGTTGACGGCACCGGACGACGCCGTTCGCAATGGCCACGCAGCAACGACGGGCCCGCGTCACCCCTCGGCACGCCATGACTCTCACACACGTGTGTGCGGCTGCGGCGATTGAGTAGGCGTACTCAGGCGCGTCGGCCCGTGGGTCACATAGCGTCAGGAGGCGGCAGCGACCCAGTTGAACGCGAGAGTGCGCCGTGAAGGTGCGGTGAAGCTTCGCCGGGTGGTAGCACAGCTGTCGCATAAGGCAGTTGGGACTGTCACAGGAAGCGACTAGAGTGATTGCGTTGCGGAGAGGAACGCTCAAGGGGTGCAGTCGCTCAGGGGCGAGCGACGAAAAACGGGGAGGGAAGGCATCATGCTTCCTGCGGACATGACAGGTGGGCCATCGCCGGAGACGGCTGCCGACCTCAAGGTCGGCGCCGACGTGCTGACGACGTTCAAGCAGCGCATCGACAAACTGCTGTCCGAGTTCGAGGACTCGGCGGGCAGCGCTTCCAAGTTGGGCGCGCAGCGTGTCTCGAGGGCATCCCTCAGCGGACACGACCTCGACTTCCATGAGGCGGACGCGCTGTTCGCCCAGTACCAGTCGGTCCACGAGCACATCACGCAGCTCTCCAAGACGCTGGGGCTGCAGATCGAAGCCATGGGCATCGCGACACAGGGCGCGCAGAACGGCTTCGACAACCTCGACGACGACCAGCGACGCCGCTTCTGGGAGATCCAGGTCGAGACGGACCGCCTGTACACCGAAGCCCAGGAGAAGAAGTCCGGCGAGGGCGAGCGGAAGCTGAGTGACGCCAAGAAGTCCACGAAGGGACTCCAGTAGTGAGCGGGGACAAGGCGCCGAAGGAGCTCACCGACCAGCAGCGTGTCGACCTTCAGGTCGGCCAGGTCGACGCACTGGCCGGGGCGTCGGAGTTGATGCACGACGCGTTCGGAACGAAGCGCGTCCGCCTCCTGACGAACGGCAGGGTCACCGACTTCGAGGACCACAGGCTCAACGCCATGATCGACCTGGTCCACCAGTCGAACCCCGCCGACCTGGAGCACGCGGGCGATACCTTGGCCAAGGCGAGCAAGGCGATCAACGAAGCCGCCGTGGATCTTAGGGTTCATCTCAAACACGCGGGTGAGGACTGGCAGGGCGCCGCCGGTACGGCGTTCCAGAAGTGGGGCGAAGGCCTCGCCACGCACACCGAGAGCCTGGCGACGTACGCCGACGGCGCCGGGGTGCAGGTCACGGCCGCCGCGACGGGGCTCGCATCTGTGCGCAGCTCCTTGCCGCCGCGGGACACGCGCCCCGTCCTCGACCAGAAGAAACCGGGACAGATCCCGGTGCTCCAGCAGTTCGAGGGCAACAAGCAGTACACCGAGGCGGTCCAGGTCGAGAAGGACCGCCAAGAGGCGATCAACCAGATGAACCGGCTGGCGTCGTTCTACTCGGTGTCGGGGTCGGAACTTGCGAAGTTGGAGAAGACGGCGCCGGAGCCGTATCAGTCGATGCCCAGCGTGGGGATGTTGAACCCGATCAAAGGCCCGGGTCAGGGCGGTTCTAATTCCACAGACAACTCCAACTCAGGACCAGTCCACCGAGCAGTTGTCCGTGAGAGTGGAGATGGCCACGTCGGTGTGCCGAGCGACGTCTCCGGGGACAATCTGCCAACTGAGCATCATCCCGCGAACACGAATCTCGACGCGCATCGGCCCACTGTTGGTACCGAGATCAACAGCGTCGGCACGCTGCCGCCGGAAACCGTGAAGCCGACGCCAGTGACTCCCACGCCGTCTGTGACAGGGCCCACCAGTGGTCCTTCGGGAGGAATGCTGCCTCCCATGGGGACCGGCAGGGTACCTCCCGCCTTCGGAGGACCAGTCGGGCGCGCTGCCGGGTTTGGCGGCAGAACTCCCGGATCGGCTCAAGGGCGGATTACCACCCCTGAGGGGACCACTGCTGGAGGCCGCACCGGACGTGGCCCTGCGGGACCAGTGGGCCGCGCATCCGCAGTTGGCCAACAGGGTGCCCGTGGGCCTGCGTCTGCGACGGGCAGGTCGCCCATGGGACGAGGCGTTACCGGCGGCATGCCCAGAAGCGCGGGTACGACTGGTTCCCGCGCAGGTGGTGTGCCGGGCGGGCGTGTGGGCGGCGTACCGGGTCAGCCTGCGGCACGGACCGGCCCGGGAGCCACGGGCGCTGCACGTACGGGTGGCGTGGTCGGTGGCAGGCCCACTTCTGAAGCCGGCCCGAATGCGACGGGTGCCAGGGTTCCGCGTGGCACGGTCATCGGCGGTGAGGGAGCGTCCGGTGCTCGTCCGAACGGTGAGAGGCCGGGCCAGCGCGGAGTGATCGGCGCGAACAAACCGGCGCCGGGCACGGAGCAGGGACAGACCCAGCGTCGGTCTCCGGGCAATACGGAGGGCGTTGTCGGCGCGCCCACGAGTCGAGGCAGCGCCAAGGGCAACGGTGCCGCGTCCCGTGGGTCTGGCCCGGTATCCGGTTCTACCGAGGGCAGCAGCCCTGATCGTGCCAATGGCCGGACGACGCGGCGTCAACAGCACTCCGCCGAGGACAAGAAGCGCTCACGTGATGACGCGCGGCGCGGCGATGCGCCGTCGGCGACCGACTGACCGAAACGACCGAGGACGTACAGAAGCATGAAGTCAGAGACTGGCGTACGCCGCATCCGGGCCGCGCTGTGGGCGAGGAACGCCCGGAGGCATGTGACCACCGTGGGTGCGACGCTCGGTGCTTTGGCCGTCATGTCTGTTGGGCTCGCCCCTTCGGCGGCTGCCGACGACGTCCAGTCGCAGCAGTGGTACTTGGACGCGATGAACGCCCAGGGGCTGTGGAAAGTCAGCACAGGTAAGGGTATTTCAGTCGCAGTTGTCGACACTGGTGTCAACCCGGACACGAGTTCATTGAAGGGGCAGGTGCTCCCCGGAGTCGATGTCACGGAGGCCGCTGGCGATGAAACGAATGACTATGAAGGCCATGGCACTTCAGTGGCCGAACTGATCGCGGGGACGGGCAGCGGGGGCGGCCTGAGAGGCGTTGCGCCGGGGGCCAAAATTATCCCGATCCGCACTGCGCTTACCGGAATCGGCAAGAAGGCTGAGAAGCAGGGCGACACTTCAGCGAAGGCCATCCGTGCCGCTGCCGATTCTGATGCGAAGATTATCAATATGTCGTTCACCGGCGATTTCCCGATCGACGGCGGACTTGAAGCCGTGCAGTATGCAGAGAGCAAGGGGAAGTTGCTCATCGCCGGCGTGGGTAACGACGGTGATGGAGACAAGAACTACATCGGCTATCCCGCCAAATACCCAGGCGTGGTCGGCGTCTCGGCCATCAACGAGAACGGTGAGGTGGCCAAGTTCTCGGAGAGCGGTGCTTACGTTGACCTGGCCTCGCCCGGCGTAGACGTACCCACCTGGTGCGACAAGACATTCAAGGCCTACTGCCCCCAGAGCAACGGCACCAGCCAAGCCACCGCCATTACCTCCGGCGCCGCCGCCCTCATCTGGTCCGCCCACCCCAAGTGGACCGCCAACCAGGTCCTCCGCGTCATGATCGACACCGCGGGCCGGGACTGGCCGAAGAACACCCCGAGCCGGTACCTCGGGTACGGCACGATCCGGCCCGCGCAGGTTCTTCTGAAGGGCAAGGGAGACCCCGGAGCCGCCGACGTCGATCCCGTCACCAACAAGAAGACGCCCGGGCTGACCACCGGCACCACCGCCTCGCCCTCCGCTTCCGCCTCCGCGTCAACCTCGTCCCAAGCCCCCAACTCCACGTCAGGCGGCCAGACTTCAGCCGCAGCATCGACTTCCGACTCGTCCGGCAACACCACACTGTGGGTCGCTCTCGGAGCCGCCGCGGTCGTAGTGGTGCTCGGCGGTGGAGCCTTCGCGGTGGTTCGTTCGCGGCGAGGCGCATGAGAGCTCGTACACAGGGCTCACCCGACCAACCAGCGCCTCACCACTCGGTGTTGCGCCCCAGGAACACCAACCTCTCTCGCGAAAGGGAGTGCCGAGATGGCTGACGGCCGCAAGCTTGATGACGCACATGTACAAAAGCTCCAGACGAACGTCATCGACAGGTACGACAACGTCAAGAAGCACCTCCAGAAGCTCCAGGGCTGCATCGACATGATCGAGGCGAACTGGACGGGCCACGGTGCCAACGCGTTCAAGACCAAGCAGCACGAGATCAACGACCACATGGTCGGCATCGGCCGCATGCTCGACGACTTCCTGAACGGAATTCACCTCACCAAGCAGGACAAGGACAAGCTCGAGGACGAACTCCACTCCACGATCTCCAGCATCGAAGTGGACGCCGGTGCGAAGACCTCGGCGCTCAACCTCTACTGACCGCCCCGAGCGTCGCACCCCGGACCGCGAGGTCCCTCTCACATCGTCAAGGAGATGAGGAAACATGACCGGCACGCCGCACATGCAGGATCTCGCCGTCAAGTACGGCACCCTGGACGCGCTCGCCACTGAACTCGGCAACCTGGCCAAGCAGTTGGAGAGCGACCTCACGGCGCTGAAGAAGGGCGTCCACGACGCGGCCGAGGGCTGGGCCGGTGAGGCCTACGAGTCCTTCAACCGGAAGTCGAGGGAGTGGGACGGCCACACCAGCGCCATCCACCAGGCGCTGCTGTCCATCACGCAGAAGGTGCACCAGGCCGGCGGCGACTACCGCGGCGGCGACAAGAAGGCGGCCAGCTTCTTCGAGTAGGACAGGCTGACAACAGCAACACCGGGGTGGGCACGCACGGGAGGTGCCCACCCCGCCTTCGTGTTCCGTGCAACAGGGCGAGGATCTGCTTTCCGCCGAGCGGATTTCCAGTAGGCGATGGCAAGCGTCGGCATGAAGAAATGCACCAATGGCCGCGTCGAGGGCGTCGCCGTCGACGTGTTGGAGCAGGCGGCGGACCGTGGCCGCGTGCGGTGCCGCCCGGATGCCGGTGAGCGGATCGGCCGGGAAGCCGAGGACCCTCAGGACGGACTGCGGGGCGTCCGCTGTCCATTCGCCGGTCGCGATGAGGGAGCGGGCGCCGGTCAGGACTGCGGCGGCGGCCGCACAAAGCAGCGGGAGTATGGGATACCGCCGTCCTCGCATGCCGCGTGGATCGGGCACCCAGCTCAGGAAGCGACGCAGGTCGGCGGCGTCCTGCTGGGTGACGCGGAGGCTCGGGAGGGCCAGTTGCCCCAGCCTGGCGGGCATGGACGACGCTGTTCGGGCAGGCACGGTCTCGCTCGGCTCTCATGGGTCTCAGCAACCACATGATCACCAACCCTGTGCCTGCGCTGCTTTCCAGGAATATCCCGCCCCATACCTGGACATGACGTCACGTCATATGTGAGACCGGCGAACCGGCCCGATCCCCAACACGCAATGACCCTGGCCCCGGAGGGGCCGGACTGCCATAGGAATCCCCTATAGAGCCTGCTGACATTTCGTCTTTGCCTCTCGTCCTTTTCCGAACGTACCGTCAAACAGCTCGACGAGGTGCTCACCGCGATTTCTCCGAAGATTCGCGCGCTGCGCACATCGATCCTTCTTCCGTCGAGCGGACGAACACGCAATCGAGAGGACCGGTGGCATGACCACGATCGAGAACGGATCGGGAACGCGCGAACTCGCGGGAAAGCGGGCCCTGGTCACAGGTGGCTCTCGCGGAATCGGAGCGGCCGTCGTGCGTCAACTCCTGGACGCGGGCGCCGAGGTGCTCACGACCGCCAGGTCGGCGATGAGCACGGTGCCGGAGGGGGTCACCTTCGTGGAGGCCGACGTACGGACACGGGCAGGCGCGGAGGCGCTCGCCGCGGCCGCGCAGGAGGTGCTCGGCGGGGTGGACGTCCTGGTCCACAACGTGGGTGGGGCGCAGCCGTACAAGGACGCTTCGGCCATTCCCGACGAGGAGTGGCAGGACGCGCTGGACCTGAACTACCTGGCGTCGGTGCGGCTGGACTCGCTGCTGGTACCGGGGATGCGGGAACGGCGTTCGGGGATGATCGTGCACGTCTCGTCGGCCGCGGTCCTCACTCCGGTAGGACCGTTCCTGCACTACACGGCGGCGAAGGCGGCGCTGGAGAACTACAGCCGGGGACTGGCCCTGGAGCTGGCCCCGTTCGGAATCCGGGTCAACACCGTGTCCCCTGGCAGAACCGCCACCCCCGGCGGCGAAGCAACGCGGGAGCAGTGGGCGCGCCTGAACGTGGCGCCGGGCGAGACCAATGCCAACGACACCGCGCCGCTGGGGCGCGATGGTCAGCCCGACGACATCGCCCACGCGGTGCTGTACCTGCTCTCCGGCCGGGCGAGCTGGCTGACCGGGAGGAATCTCATCGTGGACGGCGGCGAATTCCCCATGGGTTGACACCGACCGCATTCTGGAGTGCCGATTTCAACAAGAGGAATTCAGCGCCGCCCGCCTCCTTCCCGGCCGTCAGGACACCGGTGAGAAAGCGGACTCGGACCAGGTCTCCTGACGCAGGAATTCGAGCAGGGCCGTCTCCGCCGGGCCCGCGCCGGGCCGGACCACGGCGATAACAGGCTGGGACACGACCGGGAACACCGGGCGCACGAGGTGCTCGTGACCGTGGGGCACCGCGGAGGCCGGGACGAGCGTCACCCCCAACCCGTGAGCGGCCCAGCGCACAGCCGTCGCCGTCTGGGACACGCGGGCCGCCGTGGTCGGGGCCAGCTCGTTGCTCCGCAGCACGTCCAGCAGCACGGCGTCGAGCGCGCTGTCGCGGTCGAACCTCACCCACGGCTCCCCCTCCAGTTCGCGCAGCTCGACCCGGTCCGCGGTGAGCTGCCGGTGCCCGGCGCCCAGCACCACGACGAACTCCTCGTCGCCGAGGCGGTGGGCGTCGGCGGGGCTCCGCTCGCACGCCGCCATCAGGGCGAGGTTCAGCACGCCCCGGCGGCACAGCCGCTCCAGCTCGGCGGAGCTCGGCTCCTCGAAGACGGTGACCTCCAGCCGCGGGTAGCGGCGACGCAACGCGCCCAGCGCGCGCGGCAGTTGCCGCGTGCCAAAGCCCATCTGCACCGCGACCACCAGCTCGCCCACCAGCTCATCGGCGCCGGCCCGCGCCGTCCCCCTCGCCCGCCGCGCCGCGTTCACCGCGACCTCCGCCTCCCGCAGGAACGCGCGGCCGACCACGGTGGGCACCAGTCCGGTCGGCGTGCGGGCGAACAGTTCCACGCCGAGTTCCCGTTCCAGAACGCGGATCTGCTGGGACATCGACGGTTGAGCGACGTGCAGCAGCTCCGCCGCCGCCGTCACCGAGCCCTCCTGGGCAACGGCCAGGGCGTACTCGAACTGACGAAGACTCATCGGCTCCTGTCCCCTCCCTGCGGTGGACCGCAGTCCAACCCCATTGTCATCGGTGCAGGTGCTACAGCACGGGAAGCGGCGCGTTTACTCCATGTCAGTCACCGACCGTACGGAGGCGGTGTCGCCGGAGGTGGGGAGGTCGCCGGCATCGGTTTCGAGATCACTGTCGATCCGGACAAGCTGAGCGAGACGGCCAGCGATGCGGCCGACGCGGTGGGCGATGCGGTCGACTCCGTCGGTGATGGGATTGGCTCCGTCAAGGACAGCGTCACCAACTGGTTCTGATCTAACTTCCCTTGGATTCCCTTGGAAGGAGGTCCCGAAATGCCCGCAACACTGCCGACGCCCATCGAATTCCGATTGCCGGAGGGCTGGCTCCCGGCACGTCCGGAAGGGTTCGACGCCGAACCCAGCGGCCGGCTTTCTCCTCCGTGGTCGACGGAACGCGTCGCGAACTCGTCCAGGCGCTGACCGCCACCGCGGCTCAGCACGACGCTGTCTTGGGGGACTTCCAGGACTTCGTCCGCACGGTTCGCCCGGACACCGGGACGGAGGCCTAGGGATGGAGCGCCTCTGGGACAAACTGACCGGCACCAAGCGGCCCGAGAGCGATGTCGCACCGCTGCCGAGCGCGGAGGTCCGAGCAGCGTTGCTCGCGCTCAACGTGCCGGACGTGCCGTACCGCGTGCGCAACGCTCTCCCGGCCGAGAAGGCCGATCTGGTGGCGGAGTGCCGGATACGACGGGTAGGCGTGAGACTCAAGACGAGGATGCGCCTGGACCCGGAGAGGAACGAGGTGCGTTTTCTCGACGAGCGGTGGGAGAACCGTCCGTCCGACAGCGCCAACGCGCAGTACGGACGTGGGCATGCGCCCGCGACGTACCGGCAGTGGGAGACAGAGCAGGGCACCGACGGCCGTCGGCAGAAGGTCGAGGTCTTCCGCTTCGATACTCGGGAGATGACGGACCCGCTGCGGAACGCCGTCCTCGCCGCAGGCTGGACCTGGCGAGGAGTGTTCAAGCTATGACCGGTGCAACATTCGGGGCTTCAGGCCTTCGAGCTGTGCCTCACCGCGTGAGCCACGGTCCCTCGCGTGACGGCACCGCAAGTCCCTGACACCGGGCAGGATCGCCTACGGAATCGCGACCGACGGCAACCGGAGTCGCAGTCGCATACTCGACAGCGAGACCCTTGAGCTCAACTCGCCTGCTTGCACCCCTGCTTGGCCATGGCGCCAGGGAAGTAGGACCCCAGGAACGAGCGCAGCGCATCCCGCCGCTCCGAGGTCTTCGCGGGGGTCTTCTCCTGGAGTTGCACCAACGCGACGAACTTGCGCTGTCGGCCTTCGTACATGCACGCGGCCACCGCCAGGGCTCCGTTGTCGGCCACTCTGGCGCTGTCACCGATGTCGACGGCGGCGGGGTTGCCGAGTCGTACCAGGGCCCGCTCCTGCACCTTGATGGGGTCGGTCTCCGCGGGAACGACATCGCCCGACAGGTAGACGACCAGTTTGCCGTCCACCGACAGACGGCAACGCGGGCTCTCCTGACCGGCGTTGTAGGACCGCTGGGTGAGCTTCTGTCCGTCCGGCAGGAAGGGCGACAGGAGATCCGAGTCGACGGCCACTCCACAGACCTTGCCCGGAACGCTGTAGGCGCGTGAGTCCGAGTCCGTACAGCCGGCCGTGGCCAGGACGAGCAGCGTCACCGCGGCGGCCGCGCGCCGCACCGAAGGCCTTGATGCACCCCTGGTCACTGATTGCCCGCCAGTCCTTGAGCCCGTGCGTTGCCGTCGAAAGCGGCACCGTTGATCTCGGAAGTCAGTGTGTATCTGTTGCTGTCGCCGTGGTTCGGATTGGCGTCGATCCACAGGTCGCTGAGCTTCTGCAACTGGTTCTCCCGCGCGGTGAACACCTCGCCGTTCTGGCGTGCGTTGTCGTCGTCGATACGGGCCTGCTCGTCCAACTGCCATTGATACGCGAGGGCATCGACACCACGCTGGGCCGCGTCGCCGACGACCGGAATGAAGTTCACGGCGCCGCCGAAGCCGTGGTAGAGCCATTTGGCATTCCACGAAGGGTCGTCCTTGTCGGTCGCCAGGGCCTGATAGCGGGCCTCCTCGAGGAAGCCCACCGTGTGCCCGGCTCTGAGCAGGGTCTCCTTGGGGTCGCTGGGGTGGTCCGTGTAGATGTCGCGGACCATCTCCTTGTTCAGGCCGTCGTTGAGGATTCCGTAGGCGTGCTGGTCCCGTGACACCTGTTTCGTCACTTCCAGCAGCTGGTGCCGGTCGAGCTGGCGGGAGTCACTGGGATCGTCCGCGAGTGAACTCGCCGTGTTGTGCACCTCGTCGCCGTAGTTCACCAGCACTTTCGCCATGTCGTCACGCATCTCGGGGGCGAAGTCGTCACCCGTGCCGGAGATGATTTTCAGCGACCGGTCGAGGACGCTCCGGTTCTCGGCACTGTGTTCCACCGGAACGGCATGGGGATCATTGGGATTGACACCGGTGGCCGCGGCGACAAGCGCGTTCCCGGTGGCGTCGCGCGACTGGTTTCCGTCGTGACTGTCCAACGGTGTGTCGTCGAACGTGGGGCGGTCTTTGAGAACCCATTCCGCGTTGTCCTGGGGCTGGGTCTCGTTGAAGAACGCGGTCGCGGCATCGGGGCTGTTCGACAGGGCTGTCATGAAACCGGTCATCGGGTCCCGGCCGAAATCCTCGCCGATGAAGTTCATCTTGGGCATGGGCGGCCCGCCGCTGCCGTTCCAGTAATGGTCGGGAAGCTGCATCTTCTTCTCGGTCGAGACGAGAGCGTTCCCGTACCTGTCCAGGAACGTGTCGTCGTAGTCCCCCGTACGCATGAGATTGCTCATGAGCTGGAAGCCGTAGACCTGCGTCCCGCGGGTCTGGATACGGTCGTCCGCCAGGTTGACCATGCCGTCCTCCCACTGCCGCATGGCCGGTGAGTCCGACCGCGTCGCTCCCGCGAGGGTGAGGCCGAGGTTCTTCTGGAAATCGCCCAGCTGGTCCAGGCGGGCCCGCTGGAGATCGCCACCGTCGGAGGGATCGGAGAGATCCGCCCAGAAGTCCAGCACGCCTTTCGGGCCCAGTGTGGTGGCGAACTTCTCCTGGAAGAGGGGATCGTTCCTGTATCCCGCGAGCTGCCGGTTGAGATCGTCGAATTCCTCGGGGGACATGGAGTCCCCCTTGGTCTTGATGAGATTCGCGTATTTCTCGGCGTCCTTGAGCGCCTGCGCGGCGGAGTCCCGGTCCTCGTACGCCGCGCCGGAGAAGCCGTACTCGGCCTCGTCCGCTATGGCCCGCAGCGCGTCGGAAGCGGTGTCGTCGCTGTGGGTCGCCCTGGTGAGGAGGCGTTTGACGTCCTCGCACAGTTCGTCCACGTCCTGTTGGCTGTGCTCGGGAACCGTGGTCCCCTTCGCGGCGCGGTCGGGGTGGATGTTCATGGTGACGGTGAAGGAGCCGTTGCCGGTGTCCATCACGGTGAGGTTCTTCTTGAGACCCCGTGAGATCGTCTCGACCAATTGATCGTGGTAGCCGACGAGTTCGTCGTGGGTGTCCTTGAGAATGTTGTAGATCGTCGTCGCCTGGGTGTGGGCGTCCGTGAACTCGCCGGCCGTCTTGGTGATGAACTCGCGGGAGACGGTCGCGTTGACACCGGACCAATTGGCTTTGTCGGCCAGTCCCTTGAGTCCTTCCCGCGCGTCCTTCTCAAGGGCTTCCAGGCGTTTCACCACACCGGACCAGTCGTCTATGGCGGTGCCGAGCGAAGCGAAGTTCCCGAATCGGAGTGTATCGAGGTCCATCAGTGCCCCGTCCCTTCACTGAAACCCTTGTCCAGTGTCGAGATGCTGCTGATCTGACCGGATATGTAGAACTCGTCGCCCTGGTGCGCCTTTTTGGTGTAGTCCATGTGGTTGGAGATATGGGCGCACGCGTCGAGCAGACTCGTGAGCTGCTCTTCCCACCGCTTCTGTACGTGGTCCACCGCCCCGCCGAGCCTGAACCCCTGGGTCGTGAGATCCGAGGCCGCCGTCTGGCTGCTCGACCAGGCGTCACGGCCGTACCGGCCCAGGTCCTCCCAGAGTTTGAACGCCCGGTCGCCGATCGCCGCCAGATCCTTGTGACTGACGGTCAGATCACCTTGCGGTGTGCTGCCGCCGCCGTCCGCCGGAAGCTGATCGATCCGCATGCGTGCGGACTGCTTCCGCGCGGCCTGACTCTTCAGCTCGTCCCACTCGTCCCATGTCACGCGTGGACCCCTTCCCCGTGCCCCCGTAGGACCCCGCCCGTCGGACGGGACCAGTCCGTCAAGCTACCAACAGGCCGGTCCGGAGCTTGAGTTCAAAGGACCGGACCGGCCTCGGCCGACCGTCAGTACACCGTTTCCGGCACCAACCCCGTCTGCACCAACGGCTTCCCCCGCTTCCGCGACACGAACACCCCGCGCCCCGCAGGCATCGGCCGTGGCCGCACCCCGCCCAGGACATCGCCCTCGCCGGGGTCGCCCGCCAGGACGACGCCCTGGGCGCCCAGTTCCTGCATCCGTTGCATGAACGGCTCGTACGCGGCACGGCCCGCGCCCGCCGTGGAGCGGGCGATGATGAAGCGGACGCCGACGTCACGGGCGAACGGCAGCATTTCCGTGAGGTTGCCCAGCGGGTTGCCGCTGGACGTGGAGACGAGGTCGTAGTCGTCGACGACGACGTACACCGTCGGGCCCTGCCACCAGCTCCGCTCGCGGAGTTGGCGGGCCGTCACGTCGGCCGTCGGGGTCCGGCGTCGCATCAGGTCCGCCAGGGCGACCATGTGGTGGTCCATGGCGTTGGACATGGGGATGTACTCGGCGAGGTGCGACGCCGGGGTCGCGTCCAGCAGGGAGCGCCGGTTGTCGATGACGAAGAGCTTCGCCTCGTCGCCGGAGTACCGCTCCGTCAACTGCTTGATCAGCAGCCGCAGCAGGTTCGACTTGCCCGACTCGCTCTCGCCGAAGACGAGGAAGAACGGGTCCTGCTCGAAGTCGACGAAGACCGGCTCCAGGTTGTTCTCGTCGATGGCGAACGCGACACCGCGCTGCGGGAAACGGTCGCCCGGCGGTAGCTGCGCGGCGGCCAACTCGCGTGGCAGCAGCCGTACTTCGGGCGCGCCCGGCCCCTCCCAGTGCCGGGTCACCTCGGTCGCCAGCGCCTGGGTGGCGTCGGCCAGGTCCGAGTCCGAGACTAGGCCGTCGATGCGCGGAACCGCCGCCATGAAGTGCAGCCGCTGCGGCGACACACCGCGTCCGGGGACGCCCGTCGGGACGTTCACCGCCACCTTGCGGTCGATCTCGGAGTCCATCGTGTCGCCGAGCCGCAGTTCGAGGCGGTTCATCAGGTGGTCCTTGAGGTTCGCGCGGACCTCCATCGACCGGGACGCGGCGAGCACGAGGTGGATGCCGAAGCCCAGGCCGCGCGCGGCGATGTCCAGCACCGCCGCCTCCAACCCCTCGTAGTCCGCGCGGAAGTTGCCCCACCCGTCGATGACGAGGAAGACGTCGCCCCAGGGCTGGTCCGTGACCGAGATCTGGCCGCGTGCCCGGCGGGAGCGGAACTCCGCGATCGACGGGATGCCCGCGGCGCGGAAGTACTCCTCGCGGCGCGTCATCACGCCGTACACCTCGGAGACCGTACGGCGGACCTTCTCGGGGTCCAGGCGGGAGCCGATACCGCCCACGTGCGGCAGACCGGCCACCGAGGACAGACCTCCGCCGCCGAAGTCGAGGCCGTAGAACTGGACTTCGTGCGGGGTGTGGGTCAGGGCGAAGGAGCAGATCAGGGAGCGTAGGAGCGTGGACTTGCCGGACTGCGGGCCGCCGACGATCTGCATATGGCCGGCCGCGCCCGAGAAGTCGATCCACAGGTGGTCTCGGCGCTGCTCGTACGGCTTGTCGACCAGGCCGACCGGGACGACGAGCCGGCCCGCGCCCTCGTAGCCGGGCTGGGTGAGCCCGCGGCCCTGCACCGCCGTGAGGCCGGGCAGGAGTCCGTCCAGCGAGGGCGGGCTGTCGAGCGGCGGCAGCCACACCTGATGGGCCGCCGGCCCCTGCGCCTCCAGCCGGCGCACGATGACGTCGAGCACCGTGTCGGCGAGCGCGTCGTCGATGTCCGGGGACTCGGTGCGCTGCTGCGGCACCGCCGTGTACTGCACCGGCACCTCGGCCGCCGTGAACAGCACCGGCCGCCGGTCGACCGGCAGTTGACCGCCACCGAGTGCTGCCTGCGAGGTGCCGGAGCGGTAGGTCCCGGACACGTAGGCCGCCTTGAACCGCACCATCTCGTCCGTGCCGTACTTCAGGAAGCCGGACCCGGGGACGTTCGGGAGTTCGTAGGCGTCCGGCACGCCCAGCGCGGCCCGCGACTCGGCGGCCGAGAAGGTGCGCAGGCCGATGCGGTACGACAGATAGGTCTCCAGACCGCGCAGCCGGCCCTCCTCCAGACGCTGCGAGGCCAGCAGCAGATGCACGCCGAGCGAGCGGCCGATCCGGCCGATCTGCACGAACATCTCGATGAAGTCCGGCTTGGCGGTGAGCAGTTCGCTGAACTCGTCGATCACCAGCACCAGGGAGGGGATCGGTTGAAGGGGCGCGCCCGCGGCGCGCGCCTTCTCGTAGTCGTGGATGTTGGCGTAGTTGCCCGCGTCGCGCAGCATCTCCTGACGGCGGTTGAGTTCGCCGCGGATGGAGTCGCCCATGCGGTCGACCAGTGTCAGATCGTCCGCGAGGTTGGTGATCACGGCCGCCACGTGCGGCATCTGCGCCATGCCGGCGAAGGTCGCACCGCCCTTGAAGTCCGCGAGGACGAAGTTCAGCGTCTCCGAGGAGTGCGTCACCGCGAGGCCGAGGACCAGCGTGCGCAGCAGCTCGGACTTGCCGGAACCGGTCGCGCCCACACACAGGCCGTGCGGCCCCATGCCCTCCTGGGCCGCCTCCTTGAGGTCGAGCATCACGGGCCGGCCGTCCTCACCGAGCCCGATCGGCACCCGCAGCCGCTCGGCCAGCGAACGGGTCCGCCAGGTGCGCTTGGTGTCGACGGAGGCCGCGTCACCGAGGTTCAGCAGATCGGTGAACTCCAGGTTGGCGAGCAGCGGTTGGTCGTCGTCACCGCCGGACGCCATCCGCAGCGGCGCCAACTGCCGCGCGAGCGCCTCGGCGGACGCGTACGAGAGGGCGTCGGGAGTCCCTTCGTAGACGTCTCCGTGCCCGGACTCCAGATGCAGCGCCTTCGGCTGTACGACGATGGAGAGCTCGCCGCGGGCGGCGGTCGGTTCGCCGGGGACGACATCGACGAGCGTCACACCCTGGAGGCCCTCGGAGTTGGCCAGCACCGAGTCGGGCGGCAGGGAGACTCCGTCGAGGACGACGATGATGTGCGGCTCGTCCGGCAGGTGTGCCGCGTTGGGGTGGAAGCGCGGCCGGCCGGTCAGCCGGGCGGAGATCAGGTTCTCCAGCTCGCGGATGTCGCTGTCGATCAGCCGACGGCTGCCCGCGCCGTCCACGGCACCGGGCGCCTGCACGTGCGGCAGCCACTTGGCCCACTCCCAGTGGGGCAGGGCCTCCCTGGCCGCCGCGACCACGATCACCAGGTCCTCGGGCGAGTGCAGCGCGGCCAGCGAGCCGGTCAGGGCCCGGGCGGAGGACCGTACGGACTCGGGTTCGCCGCTGATCGTCAGATACGAGAAGGCGCGCAGCGAGATCGCCATCGGCAGGTCGTCGAGGGTGCCGTGGACGGACAGGAAGCGCTGCATCGCGCCCGCTGTCAACGGCTCCAGCTGCTCCACGCCGCCGGTCTCGGGGGCGATGAGCGGAGTGGCGAGCGACTGCCTGCCGAGGCCGATGCGGACCTGGCCGAAGTCCTCGTCGCCCGGCCGCCGTTCCCACACCCGGCTGCCCTCGGCGACCAGTGCCCACAACTGCTCGGGGGAGGGGTGGAGGTAGTACTGCGCGTCGCGCTGCGCCCGCGCGGTGTCCAGGGCGGTTTGCCGGGTCTGCGCCAGGTAGCGCAGATAGTCGGTGCGCAGGTCCGCGAGCTGGCCCTGGGAGCCGCGGCGGAAGCGGACCACCATCGCGATGGACATGGCCACCGTCGAGACGATCATCACCATGCCCATGATCTTCATGAACGGCTGTCCGTTCGTGAAGAAGAACACCACCGAGCCGCCCATGCCGAGCGTCGGCAGCAACTGCATCAGGACGCTCTCCTGATGTCCCCGAGGCAACTCGGGCGGAGGTTGCAGGACGATCTCGTCCGTGGGCACCTCGGACGGCAGCGCGCGCGGCGGGCGCTTGACGACGATGTGGCTCACTGCTCACCAATTCCCTTGCGCGGCCCCGGGACTACCGTCCGCCACCCCGTGTCAGGCGGACGCAGGCCGCCGCGTGATCCTACTGACTTCGCGGGAGACGGGTGAGCGGTAGGGTGCCGGATGTTCGCGCGAGCACACGCGAACCAGGCTGGAAAAGCAGGGCATTCCGTGCGATGTGAAGGTGTGCGGAACGCACCGCGCGAGACCTTCACGACGTAGACGCAGAATCATCATTGAGGGGGAGCAACAGGTGAGCATCACGGCCTCCGCGGCGGGCGGGCCCGGTACCGGAGCCCCTGTCGGCACCGGACCGGGCCTCGGTTTCTGCCGGGTCACGATCGTCGCGCCCGACAGCCGGATCGACGTGGCACTGCCCGACGACATCCCGGTCGCCGACATCTATCCGGAGATCCTCAGGCTCTCCCGGCAGAGCCCCGCCGACGGTGCCCCGGTCGGCTATCACCTGGTGCGCCGGGACGGCACCGTCCTCGACAGCTCCCGCACGTTCGCCGCCCAGCGCATTCTCGACGGCGAGCTCCTCACCCTGCGCCCCTTCTCCGAGTCGCTCCCCCCGGCCGTGTTCGACGACGTGTCCGAGGCGGTCTCGGCCGCGGTGACCCGCGAACACACGCTGTGGGGCGGCGAGTTGACCCGAGCCGCCGGCCTCGTCGGCGGCGGTGTGCTGCCCGCCCTGCTCGCCTTCGTCGCCTGGACCGCCGACCCGCGCCACGACATGCACAGCCTGCCCGGCATCCTCGCCGCGGTCGTCGGCGTCCTGCTGGTCCTCCTGGCGTGCGTCCGCGCGCGGGTCTACGACGACCGGTCCTCGGCCATCGCGCTGGGTCTCGGCGCCCTGCCCAACATCGGGGTGGCCGGCTCGGGCCTGCTGCCGCTCACCGACGGCCAGGGCATCGGCAAACTCCAGTTCCTCCTCGCGTGCGCGGCCGTGCTGGTGGCCGCCGTCGTCCTCACCCTGTGCTCACCCGGCGGGGACGCGCCGTTCGTCGCCCTCGTCTTCGCGTCCGCGGTCGGCCTGATCGTCGCGTTCATCTCGATCAGGGCCCACTGGACGCCGTCCGAGATGGCCGCCCTGTGCGCCCCGGTCGCGGTCGGCGCGCTGGCCTTCCTGCCGGGCCTCTCGATGCGCTTCGCCCGCCTGCCGATCGGCTTCGACCCCCCGAACACCGCCCCGCGCAGCGCGTACGGCGCCGAGCCCGCCGCCCAGGAAGCGGTCGACACCGAACGGGTCGCCGCCCAGGCGCGCCGCGGTCACGAACTCCTCGTCGGTCTCGTCGGCGGCTGCGCGGTCACCGCCGTCGGGGCCACCGCTGTCCTCGGCTTCTCCGACGACGTCTGGGCCCAGCTGCTCGCCCTCGCGACCGGTGTCGCGCTGCTGATGCGCGCCCACCTGTTCCGCTACACCGCCCAGGTCGCCCCCGTCCTGGCCGCCGGACTCGGCTCCCTCGTGCTGCTCGGCCTGGGCCTGGCGCTCAACCCGCCGACCTCCCTGATCCACGAGGCGCTCCGCGGCGACCGCGGCGGCCTCGACATCCGTACGGTGTGGCTCGTCGCGGCGATCGCGGCGGCCACCGCGCTCGTGACCACGATCGGCCTGATCGTCCCGCGCAGCGGTCTCACCCCGTTCTGGGGGCGTTTCCTGGAGATCGCCGAGGGCTTCGTCCTGCTGACCCTGGTGCCGCTGGCGCTCGCCGTCTTCGACGTGTACGCGACGGTCCGCTCGTTGACGAGTTGACCCGGGCGCCCACGGGCGCGGAAGCGATGCGGAAGACGACGTGGACCGATGAAGACGACGTGGACCGTAGACCGATGAACAGGCGCCGAAAGGATTCGCCCGCGTGAGCTTCGGCCCACCCCCCTCCCCGTACACGCACTCCGTCCTCACCCAGAACGACCAGCACAAGAAGCGCCGACGGAACAGGCTGCTCGGGCTGCTCGCGGTCGTCCTCGTGGCGGCCGTGGGCACCGGCGGCCTGCTGGCGGCCAGGGGTGACGACAAGAAGAAGACGACGACCGACAACGCCCCCGCGGCGAGCCAAGGACGCCTCGACGTCCGGGACACGGTCGAGAAAAAGCCCGCCACCACCACCGGCGACATGGCGTTCCGCTTCTCGATCGACGACGCGGGCGCCGGCGAACACACCGAGATGCCGGGCACCTGGGCCACCGACAGGATCCTCGCCAAGGGCATCAACCAGACACTGGTCGGCTTCAGGACGGGCACCGACGCCACACCGGGTGACGAGGTCTGGAAACTCCGGCTGGCCGGCCCGATCTGCGGCTACACCCGCCATGTGACCGGCGAGAACCGTACGGCCGTGGTCTTCAGGGACGGCAAGGACAAGGCGTCCCTCTGTAACCACGTCGCCTTCTTCGACCTCGACGACGGCAAGCAGATCTGGGAACACGAGTTCCCCGTCTCCACGATCGGCGACGAACCGGGCACCCCGACGGACGGCGCCACCCAGGACACCCCGAGCGTCACCCTGACCCACGCCACCGTGACCGTCACCTGGGGCGGCGGCACGGACGCGTACGACATGGACTCCGGCGAGCGGATCTGGCGTACGACGGAGTCCGGCTCGTGCCAGGACGTGGGGGCGGCGGGCGGACGCGCCCTGCTCGTCCGCCTCGAGTGCTGGGACGACAGCGCGACCGTCGCCTCCTGGCAGACGATCACCTACAAGGTGCGCAAGGTCGATCCCGGCACGGGCAAGGAGAAGTGGACGTACGCCGGGACCAAGGGCCTGCGGGATCTCGAACTGCCGTCGAGCGATCCGCCCGTCGTGGCCGTCTCGGCGGGGGAGACGGGCTTCACCGAGCTGCTCTCCCTGGACGACCGGGGCAAGGTGCGCGCCACGATCGGCCTGACCAGCGGCAGCTACGTCGGCGACTGCTCCGACCAGGTCGACTACCTGGTGGTCGACGACTGCCAGACGATCGCCGTCGGCCTCGGCCAGGTCTTCGTCCGGAGCAAGGAGGCGGGCGCCCCGCACAACTCGAACTGGATCATCGGCTTCGACCTGGCGACCGGGAAGACGACCGAGAAGTTCGAGTCGGGGCCCGACTCCCTGCTGTACCCGCTGCGCGTGAGCGGCAGCCGGCTCCTCGCCCTGCGGATGAGCGACGACCACATCTCGCCGTCGGCACTCGTCAGCCTCGACCCGAAGACCGGCAAGGAGACCTCGTACCTCTACTTCGGGGTGCCGCAGGACGCCGACACCCTCACGACCCTCGACGAGAACGACATCCTCGTCCAGGACGGCCGGCTGTTCTTCGCGGCCCACGCGGCGGACGGCCCCAGCAGCGGCAAGGCGTGGATCTGGCTGGTCCTGGGCATCGGGAGCAGCGCCACGATGCGGTGACGGCACGAAGCAGTGACGCCACGAAGGGCACGATGTGGTGACGCAAAGAGGGGCGGCACGCGTGCGCGTGCCGCCCCTCTTCCATGCCTACGACGACTACTGCTGTTCCTCCGGAGCCGGCTCCAGATCGAACTCGCCGTCCCGGGCGCCCAGCACGAAGGCCGTCCACTCCGCCTCCGTGTACCGCAGCACGGTCTCCGGGTCGAGCGACGAGCGCATGGCGACCGCTCCGTCGGGCAGGTCGGCGATCTCGACGCGCTCCTCGTGCTCCTCCGTGCCCGGCGCGCTGCGCCACTCGACACCCGAGATGTCGAGGGCGTACAGCTCGTCCCGCTCCCGCTCCTTGCGTGCCTTGATCTCCTGCTCCGTCTCCGCCATGGCGAAGCGACCCCTTCCGGACGAACGGACGTGTTCCACGACTTCCGTCCATGGACGGAGCGTTCCGTCCATGGACGGAAGTCACCCTAGTGGCCGTATCCGCCCCGGTCAGGGCCCTTCAGGGAGCTGGACCGAGGCATCCCCCCAGGCTGGTACGCTGTGTAGCGGCCGTTTGTGTACGCACCCCCGGAGCTCACCGCTCCGGAGGCAGCGCCCTACGGATCCCGCCTCCCGAGTTACGGAAGCTCCCCTGAGAAGTGGACCAGGGGCACTCGGTGGCACATCTCAGACTACGAGGAGTACGCGTGTCGCTCGACGCCGCTACGAAGAAGCAGCTCATCAGTGAGTTCGGTCAGAAGGAGGGCGACACCGGCTCCCCCGAGGTCCAGGTCGCCATGCTCTCGCGCCGTATCTCGGACCTGACCGAGCACCTCAAGACCCACAAGCACGACCACCACTCCCGTCGTGGTCTGCTGATCCTGGTCGGTCAGCGCCGCCGGCTGCTCCAGTACCTGGCCAAGAAGGACATCCAGCGCTTCCGCGCGCTGGTGGACCGCCTGGGCATCCGCCGCGGTGCTGCGGGCGCCAAGTAAGACGCCGTGAAGGGGAGCGGTTCCCGAAACGATCGGGAGCCGCTCCCTTTGCCGTATGTGCGGATTGCTCGTACGTGCGGAAACGTGCGGAGTGTCACTCACGCTTTGTAGTGTGGTAGCACAACGCACGATGTGAACGCAGGACGTACGACCCAGCACGACCACGTGCGACAGAGCACGACCACGAAGAGGAGAAGCGCGCCTCGCAGCCGCCGGTCCTCGGTAGTGGCCCCCGGGCAGGAAACCCCGGGTGCTTCGATCGAAGACCGGCCCGCACCAGACAGCGCTTCTCCGCCACCGTCCCCCCGCCACACGGGCGGGGAGGGACGAAAGACGACAAGTAACGGAGAAAACGCTAGTGGAGAACGAGACCCACTACGCCGAGGCCGTCATTGACAACGGCACTTTCGGCACCCGCACCATCCGCTTCGAGACGGGCCGCCTGGCCAAGCAGGCCGCCGGCTCCGCCGTGGCGTACCTGGACGACGACACCATGGTGCTGTCGGCCACCACCGCATCCAAGAAGCCCAAGGAAAATCTCGACTTCTTCCCCCTCACGGTGGACGTCGAGGAGCGGATGTACGCCGCCGGCAAGATCCCCGGCAGCTTCTTCCGCCGTGAGGGCCGCCCCTCCGAGGACGCGATCCTCACCTGCCGGCTGATCGACCGCCCGCTGCGCCCGTCCTTCAAGAAGGGCCTGCGCAACGAGATCCAGGTCGTCGCCACGATCATGGCCCTCAACCCCGACCACCTGTACGACGTCGTGGCGATCAACGCCGCCTCCGCGTCCACGCAGCTGGCCGGTCTGCCCTTCTCCGGCCCGATCGGCGGCGTCCGCGTCGCGCTGATCAACGGCCAGTGGGTCGCGTTCCCGACGCACACCGAGCTCGAGGACGCCGTCTTCGACATGGTCGTCGCCGGTCGTGTCCTGGAGGACGGCGACGTCGCGATCATGATGGTCGAGGCCGAGGCCACCGAGAAGACCATCGCGCTGGTCGCGGGCGGCGCCGAGGCGCCGACCGAGGAGATCGTCGCCTCGGGTCTGGACGCCGCGAAGCCCTTCATCAAGGTGCTCTGCAAGGCCCAGGCCGACCTCGCCGCCAAGGCCGCCAAGCCCACCGGCGAGTTCCCGGTCTTCCTCGACTACCAGGACGACGTCCTGGAGGCCCTGACCGCCGCGGTCAAGAGCGAGCTGTCCCAGGCGCTCACCATCGCCGGCAAGCAGGACCGCGAGGCCGAGCTGGACCGCGTCAAGGAGATCGCCGCCGAGAAGCTGCTCCCGCAGTTCGAGGGCCGCGAGAAGGAGATCTCCGCCGCGTACCGCTCGCTGACCAAGTCCCTGGTCCGTGAGCGCGTCATCAAGGACAAGGTCCGTATCGACGGCCGCGGTGTCACCGACATCCGCACCCTGGCCGCCGAGGTCGAGGCCATCCCGCGCGTGCACGGTTCCGCGCTGTTCGAGCGCGGCGAGACCCAGATCCTGGGCGTCACCACCCTCAACATGCTCCGCATGGAGCAGCAGCTGGACACCCTCTCCCCGGTGACCCGCAAGCGCTACATGCACAACTACAACTTCCCGCCGTACTCGGTCGGCGAGACCGGCCGCGTCGGCTCCCCGAAGCGCCGCGAGATCGGCCACGGAGCGCTCGCCGAGCGCGCCCTGGTCCCGGTCCTCCCGACGCGCGAGGAGTTCCCCTACGCGATCCGTCAGGTGTCCGAGGCCCTCGGCTCGAACGGCTCGACGTCCATGGGCTCGGTCTGCGCCTCCACCATGTCGCTGCTGAACGCCGGTGTACCGCTGAAGGCCCCCGTCGCCGGTATCGCCATGGGCCTGATCTCCCAGGAGATCAACGGCGAGACGCACTACGTCGCCCTCACCGACATCCTCGGTGCGGAGGACGCCTTCGGCGACATGGACTTCAAGGTCGCCGGCACCAAGGAGTTCGTCACCGCCCTCCAGCTCGACACCAAGCTGGACGGCATCCCCGCCTCCGTCCTGGCCGCCGCTCTCAAGCAGGCCCGTGACGCCCGCCTCCACATCCTCGACGTGATGATGGAAGCGATCGACACGCCGGACGAGATGTCACCGAACGCCCCGCGGATCATCACCGTCAAGATCCCCGTGGACAAGATCGGCGAGGTCATCGGCCCGAAGGGCAAGATGATCAACCAGATCCAGGAGGACACCGGCGCCGACATCACGATCGAGGACGACGGCACCATCTACATCGGTGCCGCGCAGGGCTCGCAGGCCGAGGCCGCTCGCGCAGTGATCAACGGCATCGCCAACCCGACCATGCCGGAGGTCGGCGAGCGCTACCTGGGTACGGTCGTCAAGACCACCACCTTCGGCGCGTTCGTGTCGCTGCTCCCGGGCAAGGACGGTCTGCTGCACATCTCGCAGATCCGCAAGCTCGCCGGCGGCAAGCGCGTGGAGAACGTCGAGGACGTCGTCGGCGTGGGCCAGAAGGTCCAGGTCGAGATCGCCGAGATCGACTCCCGCGGCAAGCTCTCCCTCATCCCCGTCATCGAGGGTGAAGAGAGCGGCGACGACAAGAAGGACGACGACGACAAGTGACGTCGACCAGCACCACGACGACGGCCCGCACCTCCTCGGAGGCGCGGGCCGTCGCCCGTACCCAAACCCTCATCCAGGGCACCAACGGCATCGGCACGGTCCGCAAGACCACCCTCCCGGGCGGCCTGCGCATCGTCACCGAGACGCTGCCCTCGGTCCGTTCCGCGACCTTCGGCATCTGGGCACACGTGGGCTCCCGCGACGAGACACCGTCCCTGAACGGCGCCACGCACTACCTGGAGCACCTCCTCTTCAAGGGCACGCACAAGCGCAGCGCGCTGGACATCTCCTCCGCGATCGACGCGGTCGGCGGCGAGATGAACGCGTTCACGGCGAAGGAGTACACGTGCTACTACGCGCGCGTGCTCGACACCGACCTGCCGCTCGCCATCGACGTCGTCTGCGACATGCTGACGGGCTCCCTGATCCGTGAGGAGGACGTCAACGTCGAGCGCGGCGCCATCCTCGAAGAGATCGCCATGACGGAGGACGACCCGGGCGACTGCGTGCACGACCTGTTCGCGCGCACGATGTTCGGCGACAACCCCCTCGGCCGCCCGGTCCTCGGCACGGTCGACACCGTCAACGCCCTCACCGCGGACCGTATCCGCCGCTTCTACAAGAAGCACTACGACCCGACCCACCTCGTGGTCGCGGCCGCAGGCAACATCGACCACGACAAGGTCGTACGACAGGTCCGCGCGGCCTTCGACAAGGCGGGCGCCTTCCGCACCCCCGAGGCGGCACCCATCGCCCCGCGCGACGGCCGCCGCACCCTCCGCTCCACCGGCAAGGTCGAGCTGATCGGCCGCAAGACCGAGCAGGCGCACGTCGTCCTCGGCATGCCCGGCCTGGCCCGCACCGACGAGCGCCGCTGGGCGCTGGGGGTCCTCAACACGGCCCTCGGCGGCGGCATGTCGTCCCGCCTCTTCCAGGAGGTCCGGGAGAAGCGCGGCCTGGCCTACAGCGTGTACTCGTACACGTCCGGCTTCGCCGACTGCGGCCTCTTCGGCGTCTACGCCGGCTGCCGGCCCTCGCAGGTCCACGACGTGCTGAAGATCTGCCGCGACGAACTCGACCAGGTCGCCGCGAACGGTCTGTCCGACGACGAGATCGGCCGCGCCGTCGGCCAGCTCCAGGGCTCCACCGTCCTCGGTCTCGAGGACACGGGCGCGCTGATGAACCGGATCGGCAAGAGCGAGCTGTGCTGGGGCGAGCAGATGTCCGTCGACGACATGCTGGCCCGGATCGCGTCGGTCACCCCGGACGAGGTCCGCGAGGTCGCCCGCGAGATCCTGGGACAGCGGCCCTCGCTGTCGGTCATCGGCCCGCTCAAGGACAAGCAGGCGGCCCGACTGCACGAGGCCGTCGCCTAACACCCGCCTTCGGAACCCGTATCCGGTTTCGGAACCCGTATCCGGTAAGGAAGCAAGAACGATGAGCAAGCTGCGCGTGGCGGTCCTCGGTGCCAAGGGCCGGATCGGCGCCGAGGCGGTACGAGCCGTCGAGGCCGCCGAGGACATGGAACTGGTGGCCGCCCTGGGCCGGGGCGACTCACTGGAGACGCTCACGGAGTCCGGCGCCCAGGTCGCCGTCGAACTGACCACCCCCGCCTCGGTGATGGACAACCTCGACTACTGCGTGGGCCACGGCATCCACGCGGTCGTCGGCACGACAGGCTGGACCGACGAACGCCTCGCGCAGCTGAACGCCTGGCTGGCGAAGTCGCCGCAGACGGGCGTGCTCATCGCGCCCAACTTCTCCATCGGCGCCGTGCTCACCATGAAGTTCGCGCAGATCGCCGCGCCCTACTTCGAGTCGGTCGAGGTCATCGAACTGCACCACCCGAACAAGGTGGATGCCCCCAGCGGCACCGCCACGCGCACCGCCCAGCTCATCGCGGAGGCCCGCGCGAAGGCCGGCTCGGCCCCGGCGCCGGACGCCACGACCACGGCCCTGGACGGCGCGCGCGGCGCGAACGTCGACGGCATCCCCGTGCACGCCGTCCGGCTGCGCGGCCTGCTGGCCCACCAGGAGGTCCTGCTCGGCGGCGAGGGCGAGACGCTGACCGTCCGCCACGATTCGCTCCACCACAGCAGCTTCATGCCGGGCATCCTGCTCGGCGCCCGCCGCGTGGTGACGACCCCGGGCCTCACCTTCGGCCTGGAACACTTCCTGGACCTGGGCTGAGGCTCACGACATGCGCGCCAAACTCACCTACGCCGTCACGGCCGCCGTCCTGGTCTTCTACTTCGTCCTGGTCGGCAGCCGCGGCGTCATGCTCATACAGTCCGGCACGCTCATCACGGTCACCTTCGGGATCGCGGTCCTGATCCTGCCGGTGATCGGCATCTGGTTCCTCTGGAAGAACACCCAGTTCGTCCGCAACGCCAACAAGCTCGCCGCCGAACTCGACGCCGAAGGCGGCCTGCCCGTCGACGAGTTGAGGCGCACCGCGGGCGGCCGTATCGACCGGGACTCCGCCGACGAGGTCTTCGCCAAGCGCAAGGCCGAGACGGAAGACGCACCCGACGACTGGCGCAGCTGGTTCCGCCTCGCCGTCGCCTACCACGACGCCCGCGACACCCCGCGCGCCCGCAAGGCGATGCAGCGCGCGATCGCCCTGCACGACGGCAGACCCGTCCAGGCCTGACCCGTAGAACGCGACGCAGCCACACGCCGAAGGGGCCGACCCGCACTCACTGCGGACCGGCCCCTTCGGCATACGGCTGTGTGCCTTACGTCTGCTGTCGGGCGGTCAGCTCCGCCGGTACTCGTCGGACCACACCTCGACCGAGTCCGCGGCCCGGTCGAAGGAGGAGGCACGCGCCACGAAGTCGATGTCGTGCGTGGTCAGCAGCGCGGTCACGTCCTCCGGAGCACGGTCCTTGCGTACGAGGACCAGAGCCTGTCCCTGCACCGTGCGAGGCAGTCCGAGCCAGCGCACCGGCTGCTGCACGGTCCGCACGGCGACGACCCGGTCCCACCGCACCGTGAGGGTGAGGAGGAACCGCACCCGGCGCAGCCCGCGCGCGCTGACCCACACGCCCATCCGCAGCAGCCGCAGGGCACAGAGGATGACGACCACCGCGATGCCGAGGATCACTCCTGCCTCGGACCGCGAGCCGGTCAACGCGATGATGACCGCGGCGAACAGCACGTACGACGCGAGCAGCAGCACGAGCGCCGCCACCGCCACCCGCCACGGGCCGGGCCGGTAGGGGCGCCGCCAGCGGTCGCGGTCGTCGAACGGCAGCGCGAGCTCGTCCGCGGCCTCGTATGCGCGGTCGGCCGTAAGGAAGGGCAGGGGCACGGCTGGTGTCCTCACTGAATCCATGCGTGGGCTGTGCCCGGTGAGGCTATCCGGCCATGTTCCCGCTCACCACCGTTGGGGGTCCGGATGAGTCATGGTCAGCTGTACGGCTGCGCGCCAGGTCAGCGATTGTCGGCGGCCTGGGACTGCTGGTTCTGTGTCGAGAGGTTGTTCTGGGACAGCGCCGGCATCCCGAGGACCAGGGAGCCCACGATTCCGGCGACGATGGTGAGACCCAGGAGCCAACGCCCGGCTATCTGACCGGCGGACGCATGCTCGCGGGGCGGCGGCGTGACATTGCTGCGGAAGCGGTCGGTCTCGGCGATGAAGGCGAACGGGACGGGTTCGCGTCCACGGAACATCGGTGGTGCTTCTCCCCTCTGGGGTCTGGGGTCGAATCGGGATCGAACGGGTGGCTCTCACCAAGACAGACGAGCGAACGCCCCAATTGGTGCCCTGTTTCACCGAATTCGCAGAAGTTCGCCAATGAATGTCGCGGCACGGCACCGAACGCCCCGATGTCAGTGCCGGGCCGTAGAGTGGGCGCCGCCCGAGAGACGTGATGGAAGGACCCTCCGAGCCGTGACCGACACCCCCGCCGACGACCTCAAGCCCAGTTTCCGCAGTGATGTGACCGTCGAGTTGGTCAAGCACACCGCGTCCGACGCGGACGTGCTCTTCGCCGCCCGCGTCTCGACGATCGGCGAGCAGTCCCTGGAGGAGATGGGCAAGGACCCCGAGCGCTCCAAGGGCCTGATCAACTACCTGATGCGGGACCGGCACGGCAGCCCCTTCGAGCACAACTCGATGACGTTCTTCATCAGCGCCCCGATCCTGGTCTTCCGCGAGTTCATGCGACACCGGGTGGGCTGGTCGTACAACGAGGAATCGGGAAGGTACCGGGAGCTCCAGCCGGTCTTCTACGTCCCCGGCGAGTCCCGCAAGCTGGTCCAGGAGGGCCGCCCGGGCAAGTACGTCTTCGTGGAGGGCACCCAGACCCAGCAGGAGCTGGTCGGCCGCGCCATGGAGGACTCGTACCGCCAGTCGTACGAGGCGTACCAGGAGATGCTCGCCGCCGGCGTCGCCCGCGAGGTCGCCCGCGCGGTGCTCCCCGTAGGCCTCTTCTCCTCGATGTACGCCACGTGCAACGCACGCTCGCTGATGCACTTCCTCGGACTGCGCACGCAGCACGAGCTGGCGAAGGTCCCGTCCTTCCCGCAGCGGGAGATCGAGATGGTCGGCGAGAAGATGGAGGAGCAGTGGGCCAAGCTCATGCCGCTGACCTACTCCGCCTTCAACGCCAACGGTCGTGTCGCCCCGTAGCGCACCTCTGTTTGCCGTTCGGGCACACATGTACGGGTGGGCCGCGCGAAGTGTCCGTATTGCGGCATTTGGAGAAGTTCATCTAGCCTGATCAAACGGACCCGGCACTGCTTGAACCCCCGAGCAGGCAGTGCCGGGCTCCATATTTGTCACGACTTGTCGCCTGCCCCTAGGGCAGACCCCGCATTGAGCAGCGAGTAGCGTGTTACCCATGGCTCCGACCTCCACTCCGCAGACCCCCTTCGGGCGGGTCCTCACCGCCATGGTCACGCCCTTCACGGCGGACGGCGCACTCGACCTCGACGGCGCTCAGCGGCTCGCTACCCACCTGGTGGACGCAGGCAACGACGGCCTGATCATCAACGGCACCACCGGTGAGTCCCCGACCACCAGCGACGCGGAGAAAACGGATCTCGTACGAGCCGTACTGGAAGCGGTCGGCGACCGCGCCCACGTCATCGCCGGCGTCGGCACCAACGACACCCACCACAGCGTCGAACTCGCCCGCACGGCCGAACGCACCGGCGCACACGGCCTGCTCGTCGTCACGCCGTACTACAACAAGCCCCCCCAGGAGGGCCTCTACCGGCACTTCACGGCCGTCGCCGACGCCGCCGAACTGCCGGTCATGCTCTACGACATCCCCGGCCGCAGCGGCGTCCCGATCGGCACCGAAACGCTGGTCCGACTCGCCGAGCACCCGCGGATCGTCGCCAACAAGGACGCCAAGGGCGACCTCGGCCGCGCCAGCTGGGCCATCGCCCGGACCGGCCTGGCCTGGTACTCCGGCGACGACATGCTGAACCTGCCGCTGCTCTCCGTGGGCGCGGTCGGCTTCGTCTCGGTCGTCGGCCATGTGGTCACACCCGAGCTGCGCACCCTGGTGGAGGCGTACGTCTCCGGTGACGTCCAGAAGGCCACCGAGATCCACCAGAAGCTGCTCCCCGTCTACACCGGCATGTTCCGCACCCAGGGCGTCATGACCACCAAGGCCGCGCTCACCCTCCAGGGACTGCCCGCAGGACCGCTGCGCTCACCGATGGTCGAGTGCTCGCCCGAGGAGATCGCCCAGCTCAAGATCGATCTTGCCGCCGGCGGGGTACAGCTCTGACAACGGACTTCACAACTCAATACGCAGGGCTTCGGCGCCTGCACCCCACATCCGACAACTGCATTTGCACGAACGTCATGCGCGCCACGTGCCCATAGGTACGTGGCGCGCATGGGTAGGAGAGTCTTTTGAGTCATCCGCATCCTGAACTCGCTCCGCCGCCCAAGCTCCCCGAAGGCGGCCTGAGGGTCACCCCACTCGGCGGCCTCGGGGAAATCGGCCGAAACATGACGGTCTTCGAATACGGCGGCCGTCTGCTCATCGTCGACTGCGGCGTGCTCTTCCCCGAGGAGGAGCAGCCCGGAATCGACCTGATCCTGCCGGACTTCACGTCCATCAGGGATCGCCTCGACGACATCGACGGCATCGTCCTCACGCACGGCCACGAGGACCACATCGGCGGCGTCCCGTACCTGCTTCGCGAAAAGCCGGACATCCCGCTGATCGGCTCCAAGCTGACCCTCGCCTTCATCGAGGCCAAGCTCCAGGAGCACCGCATCCGGCCGTACACCCTCGAGGTCGCCGAGGGGCACCGCGAGCGGATCGGCCCCTTCGACTGCGAGTTCGTCGCGGTCAACCACTCGATCCCGGACGCGCTCGCGGTCGCCATCCGCACCCCCGCGGGCATGGTCGTCCACACCGGCGACTTCAAGATGGACCAGCTCCCGCTGGACGGTCGTCTGACAGATCTACACGCGTTCGCACGGCTGAGCGAGGAGGGCATCGACCTGCTCCTCGCCGACTCGACGAACGCCGAGGTCCCGGGCTTCGTCCCGCCCGAGCGCGACATCTCGAACGTCCTGCGTCAGGTCTTCGGCAGCGCCCGCAAGCGGATCATCGTGGCGAGCTTCGCCAGCCACATCCACCGCATCCAGCAGATCCTGGACACGGCGCACGAGTACGGCCGCCGGGTCGCCTTCGTCGGCCGCTCGATGGTCCGCAACATGGGCATCGCACGGGACCTCGGTTATCTCAAGGTCCCGCCGGGCCTGGTCGTCGACGTCAAGACGCTCGACGACCTTCCGGACAGCGAGGTGGTCCTGGTCTGCACGGGCTCCCAGGGCGAACCGATGGCCGCCCTGTCTCGCATGGCCAACCGCGACCACCAGATCCGCATCGTCGCCGGCGACACGGTGATCCTGGCGTCCTCGCTCATCCCGGGCAACGAGAACGCCGTCTACCGCGTGATCAACGGCCTCACCCGCTGGGGCGCCAACGTCGTCCACAAGGGCAACGCCAAGGTCCACGTCTCCGGACACGCCTCGGCCGGCGAGCTGCTGTACTTCTACAACATCTGCAAGCCGAAGAACCTGATGCCGGTCCACGGCGAATGGCGCCACCTACGGGCCAACGCCGAACTGGGCGCCATGACCGGCGTCCCGCACGACCGCATCGTCATCGCCGAGGACGGCGTGGTCGTCGACCTCATCGAGGGCAAGGCCAAGATCTCCGGCAAGGTCCAGGCGGGTTACGTCTACGTCGACGGCCTCTCGGTCGGCGATGTCGGCGAGCCCGCGCTGAAGGACCGCAGGATTCTGGGGGACGAGGGCATCATCTCGGTCTTCGTCGTCGTGGACTCGTCCACCGGCAAGATCACGGGCGGCCCGCACATCCAGGCCCGCGGCTCCGGCATCGACGACTCCGCCTTCGTGGACGTGGTCCCCAGGATCGCGGAGGTCCTGGAGCGCTCGGCCCAGGACGGCGTGGTGGAACCCCACCAGCTGCAGCAACTGATCCGCCGCACGCTCGGCAAGTGGGTCTCCGACAACTATCGGCGCAGGCCGATGATCCTCCCGGTCGTCGTGGAGGTCTGACAGTCGTACGACCCTCGTACGCGTGAACCTGGAGCGGGCCACCTCGATTTGCATCGAGGTGGCCCGCTCCAGTACGTTTACGGCTCCGCCTGAGGGGGAACCCGGACACTTCGCGTGTACGGGAGCCACTCCCGAAGGGCCGGAAAATCCGACTCAGAACTTCTGATAAAGTCGGAACCGCCGGAAAGGGAAACGCGGAAGCGGAAACCTGGAAAGCACCGAGGAAATCGGAACCGGAAACGGTCTGATAGAGTCGGAAACGCAAGACCGAAGGGAAAAGCCCGGAGGAAAGCCCGAGAGGGTGAGTACAAAGGAAGCGTCCGTTCCTTGAGAACTCAACAGCGTGCCAAAAATCAACGCCAGATATGTTGATACCCCGTCTCCGACTGTCATCTGATGGTTGGGGCGAGGTTCCTTTGAAGAAAACATACAGCGAGGACGCTGTGAACGGTCGGGCTTATTCCGCCTGACTGTTCCGCTCTCGTGTATGTGCACCGGCTGTATTAATTTACTGGCCGAGTAAACATTCACGGAGAGTTTGATCCTGGCTCAGGACGAACGCTGGCGGCGTGCTTAACAC
>NZ_JBLTJC010000071.1:0-37058 GCF_048158785.1 Streptomyces colwelliae
CTGTCATCCCTGTGCTGTTCGTCGTCACCGTCGAGGCCGCCCGCCATGCCATCGGCCGGATCGCCGACATCACCGCCGACAAGCACATGGAGGGCGCGCCCGCCGTCTGCTCACAGCAGGGTCGGTGCGTGGAACGCGCCGAGGCCGGTGGTCAGGTCGCGGTCCAGCCAGTAGCGGCGAGGTTCGGCGAGCATCACGGCGACGCTGACACCGAGGAGGCCGGGGATCCTGGCCAGTTCGGTGTCGACGAAGAGCGCCAGGGCGGAGCGGTCGTTGACCAGGCCGGTGGCGAGCACGGACATGTCGCTGGCCACGTGCGCGGCGAGCCGCGTCTGCGGGAGCTGGTCGATGCGGCGCATCACGTCGGGGGTCGCGCCCGGCGCCACCCGCAGGCGGAGGATGAACGCGGTCTGGAAGCCGAGCCACTCCGACACGATCTCCAGGCGCGGCTTGACCCAGCCCTCGTCCAGGACCCGGCGGACCACACGGTGCGCGGTGGAGGTGGCCAGGTCGGCCCTCCGGGCGATGCTCGCGGCGGACGCACGGCTGTCCTGGAGCAACTCGGCCACGACACTCCGCTCGGCCTCGCTGAGCGGCTTCGCCGGAGGCGTCGCGGTCGCGGTGCCCTCGGGGCGGGAGCCGGTGAGCTTCAACAGGTCGGCGCGCTCGGTGTCGGTGAGGAACTGTGGGTCCCAGGTGATGCCCCGGCGCAGAGTGCTCAGCGCGGGCAGGGCGTTGACGCGCCGGACGCCGGGCACGGAGAACATCCGGTCGATCGCCTCGCTGGTGGCCGCCTCGGACGGGGCGTGCACGACGGCGTAGAGCGGGTAGTCGCCCGAGATCTGTGCCAGCAGCTGGAGGTGGGGCAGGTCGCGGAGCCGGTGGAGGACGGCGAGCGGGGTCTCGCCGGTGATGTCCAGGAAGACGTGGACGGGCATCGCCGCGGAGTGGATGCCCCAGTCGGCCTGCCCGATCACACGCACCATGCGTGCCTCGTGCAACCGGTCGTAGCGGCGCTTGAGTGTGCTGGCGTCGGCGGCCAGGATCTCGCCGATGTCGTCCCAGGTGCCCCGGGGCGCCAGATGCAGCGCGCCGATGAGGCGCCGGTCGAGCTCGTCGAGGAGAGGACGGGTCATGAGGCCTCACTCTAGAGTGCTGTTTAATCCCACTGTTACTTCCAAGATATAGAGAATCTCTCATCTGGATGCCGTTGTTCGCAGGAACATCCCCCCATCGCGCCAAGAGGTACCGATGAGTGTCACCTCCGCTCAACCTCAGTCCCCGTCCACGGAGCCCCAGTCGAGAGTCCTGCGCACCGCGTTCCGGGGCCTGACGGCGATCGAGAAGATCGGCAACAAGCTCCCCAACCCGTTCTGGCTGTTCTGGATCCTCGCGGGGATCGTCGCCGTCCTCAGCGCCGTCCTGGCGGCGACCGGCCTCAGCGCCGTGCACCCCGGCACGCACGAGACCATCAAGGTGCAGAACCTGCTCAGCAAGGACGGCCTCACCATGGCCGTCGAGGGAGCCGTCGACAACTACGCGGCCTTCCCGCCGCTGGCCACCATCCTCACCGTGATGTTCGGCATCGCCGTCGCCGAGAAGAGCGGACTGTTCTCCGCCCTGCTGCGCCGCATGGTCGCGCGCGTGCCGGGCAAGTACCTCACCTTCGCCCTGTCGATGACGGCCATGGTCAGCCATGTCGCAGGCGACGCCGCCTACGTCACGCTCATCCCGCTCGGCGCCCTGGTCTTCCGCGCGGCCGGCCGCAGCCCGGTCCTCGGCTGTGTCGTCGCCTACGTCTCGATCGCCGCCGGGTACGACGCCTCCCCGTCGCTCACCACCACCGACGTCCTGCTCTCCGGGATCTCCACGGCCGCCGCCCACACCATCGACGCGCACTACGTCGTCACCCCGGTCGCCAACTACTTCTTCAGCCTCGGCTCGTCCGTCCTGGTGGCGCTGGTGATCACCCTCGTCGTCGACAAGGTCCTCGCCCGCCGCTCCGACCTGGAACCCGACGAGCCGGTCGCCGCGCTGGGCGCCGAGGAACTGGCCGAGATCGAGGTCACCGACCGGCAGCGGCGCGCCCTGCGCACAACCGGCCTGGTCGCCGTCGGCTTCCTCGCATTCCTGGCGGCGGCGATGATCCCGTCGTCCTCACCCCTGCGCGGCGAGGGCGCCGGCATCGTCAACTCCCCGCTGATCGGCGGTATGGCACTCGTCCTCGGCGTCTTCTTCGCCGTGCTCGGCACCGTCTACGGCCGCATGACCGGCACCTTCACCGCCGCCCGCGACAGCATCGGCGCGATGGTCGACGGCACCCGCTCGATGGCGCCGATCCTCGTCCTGTTCTTCGCGATCGCCCAGTTCCTCGCCTACTTCAAGTGGACGAACATCGGCAACATCCTGGCCATCAAGGGCGCCGAGACGCTGCGCGACCTGCACCTGCACGGCTGGACCGTGCTCGTCGGCATCGCCGTGCTGATCACCTTCATGAACCTCGTCATCACCAGCGGCTCCGCGCTGTGGGCGCTGGCCGCACCGGTGCTCGTGCCCATGCTGATGCTCATCGGCATCGAGCCCGAGACCACCCAGGCCGTCTACCGCGTCGCCGACTCGGTCACCAACTGCGTGACCCCGATGAGCCCCTACTTCGTCATGGCCCTGGGCTTCATCCAGCAGTACCGCAAGTCCGCCGGCATCGGCACCCTGGCCTCCTTCACGATCCCGATCGCCGCCGTCGTGTGGGTGGTCTGGGTCGCGTTCTTCGTGGCCTGGTACCTGCTGGGCATCCCGCTCGGCATCGGCTGACCCCGGCCCACAGTCCCCATACGCCGCCCGCACCGTCGTACAAGGAAGCAGATCATGACCGCATCACCCGCAGCCGCCACCCTCACCGCCCGCGCCCAGGACTCCTCTTCGCGGATCGTCGAGGACATCCTGACCCTCGTCCGCCACGAGACCGGCAGCTACGACCTTCCCGGCCTCGCGACCGGCCTGGACCTGCTGCGCGAGCTGACCGTCCAGCGGCTCGGCCGGCCCGACCACGAGGAGCGCCACCCCGGCGGCGAGTGCGGCGACACCCTGACGCTGACCTACGGCGGCACCGGCGCCGGGCATGTCGCGCTCGTCGGGCACTACGACACCGTGTGGCCGACCGGGACGCTCGCCGGATGGGAGCAGCCGGCGGCGGCCGAGGACGGGCGGGAGAGGCTGAGCGGGCCCGGCATCTTCGACATGAAGACCGGTCTGGCGCAAGGTATTTGGGCGCTGAAGCTGGCCCGGGAGAGCGGTGCGCCGCTGCCCACCGTCACCTTCCTCTTCAACGGCGACGAGGAGATCGGTTCCCTGTCCTCGCGGCCGGTGATCGAGGAGGTCGCGCAGAAGGTCGACGTCACGCTGGTGCTGGAGCCGAGTGCCCACGGCGCGGTGAAGACCGCCCGCAAGGGCACCGGGATCTTTCACGTCACGGCCACCGGTGTCGAATCGCACGCCGGGCTCGCGCCGCAGGACGGGGCGAGCGCGATCACCGCGCTGTCCGAGTTCGTGGTCGCCGCCGCGAAGGTCGCCGCGCCCGACAAGGGGACCACGATCAACACCGGGCTGTTCAAGGGCGGTTCGGCCATCAACGTCGTCGCCGGGCAGGCCACCGCCGGGGTCGACATCCGGGTCAGCAGCGCGGCCGAACAGGCCCGGGTGGACGAGGAGTTGGATGCCATCGAGGTGAGTGACCCGCGCGTCCGCATCGAGATCGACCATGCCTGGAACCGGCCGCCGATGACCCTCAACGCCGCCTCCGCCCCGCTGCTCGACCTCGCCCGCGAGGTCGCCCGTGAGCAGGGCCGCGGACATCTGCCCGACACCGCCGTCGGCGGGGCCAGCGACGCCAACTTCGTCGCCGCGCTCGGTCTGCCGGTGCTGTGCGGCATGGGGGCGGTGGGCGACGGGGCGCATGCCCAGGGCGAGTTCATCTACCCGGACACCGTGCCCGCGCAGGCCGCCCTGGTCGCCGGGCTGCTGGAGCGGCTGGCGGAGCCGCTGAAGGGCTGAGGCAAGCTGCCGCCCGCACGGGGTTCGGTGACCGGCCGGAACTCCGCGGGCGTCCAGGGTGGGGCGCGTCGTCCGATCGACCCCTGACCGGGGACAATCGGTGCCATGACGGACGGTACGGACGGTAGGGGCGACTCCGAGAGCCGCTTGGCCAGGATCGAGCGGCTGCTGGAGGACGGCGGGCGCGATGTGGTGCCCGCCTGGCGCCGGGTGACGCGCGGGGAGACACGGTGGGCGGTGTCCGCCGTGATCCTGGTGGCGTTCGCCCTGCAACTGATGCTGCCGCACCGGCTTGCCTTCCAGCCGTACTGGCTGCTCCCGGCCCTCGAACTCGCGCTGATGGTCGGCCTGTTCGTCGCCAATCCCCGGCGGATCGAGCCCGGCACACGGTGGCTGCGGTGGCCCAGCCTGGTCCTGACGGGCGTGATCAGCCTGGCCAACAGCTGGTCGGCGGCCCGGCTGGTGGTGGGCCTGGTCAGGGGCACCGAGGGTCTGGGTGCCGGGCCGCTGCTGCTGACCGGCGGTGCCATCTGGCTGACCAACGTCATCGTGTTCGCCCTCTGGTATTGGGAGTGGGACCGCGGCGGGCCGATGGCGCGGGTCATGGGGCACCGCCAGTACGCCGACTTCCTCTTCGTCCAGATGCAGAGCCCGGAGACCGCGCCGCCGGACTGGGAACCGGTGTTCCTGGACTACCTGTACCTGTCCTTCACCAACTCCACCGCCTTCAGCCCGACCGACGTGATGCCGCTCTCCCGCTGGGCCAAGATGCTGATGATGGGCCAGTCCTCGGTCTCCGTGTCGATCGTCGTCCTGGTCGTCGCGCGGGCGGTCAACATCCTTTGACAGCAGGGCAGTTGAACTGTCGAACAGCTGTCGAAACTGTCGAGTCCTGTGAGTCCGGGCGTTCCGCTTGCCGCGCTCGGGCGGTCGCCCGAGCATGGTGCGACTCGCCCGTCCCCCCACTCGACAGGGAGTTCCTGTGCGCTCGCGAGACCTCAACCGCCGTGGCTTTCTCGCCGGTACCGCCGTCGCCGTGCTGGCGACCGGTCTGGACTCTGGTGTCGCGTCGGCCGACGACCGACGCGCCAACCGGAGCGCCGACGACCCCGTGACCACGGAGTCCGGCCAAGTCACCGGCACGCAGGGCGGGTTGAAGGGCATCGTCGCGTACAAAGGCATCCCGTACGCGGACACCACCGCCGGCGCCAACCGCTGGCGCCCGCCCCAGCCCGCGCCGACCTGGGGCGGGGTCCGGAAGGCGAACAGCTGGGGCTCTGCCTGCCCCCAGCCCGTCACGGGCATCCCGAGCGGCCAGGTGCCGGACCTGAGCGAGGACTGCCTCAACCTCAACATCTGGACCGGCGCGGCCACTTCGGGCGAGAGCAGACCGGTCCTCGTCTGGCTCCCCGGCGGCCGTGACACCGCGATCTGGGCAGGACAGGAGATCTACAACGGCACGCTGCTGGCCAACAAGGGCGTCGTCTTCGTCAGCGTCAACCACCGCGTCGGCCCCTTCGCCGACCTCGCCCACCCCGACCTGAGCGCCGAGTCCGGGCACGCCGCCTCCGGCAACTGGGGCGCCCTGGACGTCGTAGCGGCGCTCGAATGGGTGGCACGGAACATCGCCGCGTTCGGCGGCGACCCGGACCGGGTGACGCTCGGCGGATGGCAGAACGGCGCGAACCTCGTCAACATCCTGATGGCCTCGGAGCCGGCCCGAGGGCTGTTCCACCGGGCCCTGCTGCCGACCGGCGTGCACTACACGAAGGACCCCGCGCTCGGCCGACCGCCGTACGGCTACCGTACGTTGGCGGACGCCGAGACCAACGGCACTGCCTTCGCCTCCTACTTGGACTGCTCGTCCCTCAGTGACCTGCGCGCGCTGTCCGCGGACGAGATCGTCGCGCGGACCTATGCAGACGACGCACCCGCCGACGCCACCGGGTTCGGCGACGTGCTCGACGGATACGTCCTGCCGAGCACGTACACCGCCGCCATGGAGGCGGGCAGGGAGATCGACGTACCGGTCCTCACCGGCAACTGCCGGGACGGGAGGGCCGCTTCACCCACGCTGACCGAATACCAGGCCTACGCCGATGCGCAGTTCGGGCCGGTCGGCCTCACGGACACGTTCCTCGGTCTGTACCCGGCGACCACCGACGCGGAGGCCGCCACGCAGTACAACGCCTGTGCGCGGGACGAGGAACGCGTCTCGACCTTCCTCTGGGGCGGCCAGTTCGAGGACACCGCGGACAATCGTGGTCCCGTACACACCTACTTCTGGACCCGGGTCCCGCCGGGCCACGACGCCACCAACCCCGTTGTCGGAACCGGCAGTTCGGGCGCCTTCGACGGGGCCGACGTCTACTACCTGCTGGGCTTCATCTACAACACCGACCGACCGTGGGCGTCGCGCGACTACGACATCGCGGACACCGTCACCTCGTACGTGGCGAACTTCGCGGCCACCGGCAACCCGAACGGCGGCAGCCTGGCCACCTGGCCGGCCCTGGACACCGGCACCCCGCAGACCATGGAACTCGGCGACCACTTCGCCGTGCTTCCCGCAGCGGACAGCGACGCCAAGTACGCCTTCCTCAAGGCCTACTTGACGTCGCAGCCCACGTCCTACTGATCCGATCCCGCCGGATCAGCAGGAGCCCTCGTCCTGCCAGGGGCCCCACTGGGAGGCACCGGGCACCTCGTTCTGGGTCCACCACTTGGCCACCCAGTTGTGGTTGCCGTACGACACCTCGTTGCCCTGCGTGTAGACGGCCGTGGAACTCCACGCCGTCTTGCACGTACCGCCGGGGGTGGGCGTCGGAGTCGGGGTCGGCGTGGGTGTCGTGGTCGGCGGCGTCACGCCCGCGAACTGCACCGAGTACTTGGCGAAGTCCCACGCGTTCTGCGCCACGCTGGAGCAAGTCCCGGACGTGGTACCGCCGTTGTCGACCGGGCTGCACTGCCGGTCGCGGTTCAAGGACCAGAACGTGAAGCGGTCCATGTTGTGGCTGGTGGCGTAGTTCAGGACGGTCTGGAAGTCGGCCTGGGTGAAGTACTCGCCGGTGTCGCTGCGCCCGTTCATCCCCGAGAAGCCCTCGTGGGCGTACGCGGTCGCCTGGTCCCAGCCGAACGTGGACTGGAGGATCGCGTTGAAGTTGGTGAGCGCGCTGGTCTGGGAGGCCGCGCCGTTGAAGCCGCCGTCGAAGGGCATGATGGAGAAGTTGTTCGGGGTGAAGCCCTGCGACTTCGCTTCCAACAACATCTGCTTGCCGAACCAGCCCGTTCCGTCCGCCGTACCGGCCGTGGTGACGGAGACGTAGAGACCCGCGTTGTTCTGCTGGAGGATCTTGGCCGCGCCGATCTCGTTATGGATGGCCGCGGTGTTCTCGTACTCCGGCTCCTCCAGGTCGAAGTCGATCGCGTGCAGGCCGTACTTGGTGATCACCTGCTGGTACGCCGCCGCAGTCGAGGCGGGGTCGGAGCAGGCCTGGCCGAGCTTGGTGCCGCCGTAGCCGCCGATGGAGACGGAGACGTCGCCGCCCTTGGCGCGGATCGTGTTGATCACCGACTGGACGGCGGTGTCCGAGGAGACCGGTGAGGTGCCGCCCCAGGTGGGGGAGCAGCCGCCGCCGTTGGGGGCGAGGACGAAGGCGAGCTGGAAGGCCTTGAGGCCGGTGGCGTCCATGATGGCGCCCGCGTCCGGCGGGTTGTTGTCCGTCGGCATCAGATAGGGGGCCGCGGCGTACCAGCGGTTGCTCAGTGCGGTGGCCGCGTTGGTGGCGCCCTGGGCGTTGGTCGCGACCAGCGCGGTCGTGCCCGCGGCGGCGGCCGTCACGGCGGCCGCCGCGACCAGACATGCACGAAGACGTGTCACGTTGTGCCTCCGGTGGGAGTGGGGGAGGCGCCCAGCTTCTGGCGCTGTCGCGGCCACGTCAATGGATTGGACTGGACCAAAGCTCACTTTGGACTAGACCATACGATTTCTTTACCATCGGCACGGCGGAGCGCATCACGCGACACGTTTGCGACTAGTGTCCCGGCTCACATGGCGTTACAGGGGCGGCGCCGACACCATGGTGCACGTCATCGGCAGGCTGAAGGGATCGGGAATGTTCCGCAAGGTGCTGGTCGCCAACCGTGGAGAGATCGCGATCAGGGCGTTCCGCGCCGGCTATGAGCTGGGTGCGCGAACGGTCGCGGTCTTCCCCCACGAGGACCGCAATTCGCTGCACCGGCTCAAGGCCGACGAGGCCTACGAGATCGGTGAGCCCGGGCATCCGGTCCGCGCCTATCTCTCCGTCGAGGAGATCGTCCGCGCGGCCCAGCGGGCGGGCGCGGACGCGGTCTATCCGGGTTACGGGTTCCTCTCCGAGAACCCCGAACTCGCCCGCGCCTGCGAGGAGGCGGGCATCACCTTCGTCGGTCCCAGTGCCCACATCCTGGAGATGACCGGCAACAAGGCCACGGCGATCGCCGCCGCCCGCGCGGCCGGCGTACCCGTGCTCGGCTCCTCGGCGCCCTCCACGGACGTCGACGAACTGGTGCGCGCCGCCGAGGAGATCGGCTTCCCGGTGTTCGTGAAGGCCGTCGCCGGCGGCGGCGGACGCGGTATGCGCCGCGTCGAGGACCCGGCCACCCTGCGCGAGTCCATCGAGGCGGCGGCCCGCGAGGCCATGTCCGCGTTCGGTGACGCCACGGTGTTCCTGGAGAAGGCCGTCGTCGACCCCCGTCACATCGAGGTGCAGATCCTCGCCGACGGCGAGGGCAACGTCATCCACCTCTTCGAGCGCGACTGCTCGCTGCAACGCCGCCACCAGAAGGTCGTCGAGCTGGCCCCCGCGCCCAACCTCGACCCCGAACTGCGCGACCGCATCTGCGCCGACGCCGTCCGCTTCGCGCGCGAGATCGGCTACCGCAACGCGGGCACCGTGGAGTTCCTCCTCGACCCGGCCGGCAACCACGTCTTCATCGAGATGAACCCGCGCATCCAGGTCGAGCACACGGTGACCGAGGAGGTCACCGACGTCGACCTCGTCCAGGCGCAGCTGCGGATCGCCTCCGGGGAGACCCTGGCCGACCTCGGCCTGTCGCAGGAGACGGTCACCCTGCACGGCGCCGCACTCCAGTGCCGTATCACCACCGAGGACCCCGCCAACGGGTTCCGCCCGGACACCGGCCGGATCAGCGCCTACCGCTCGCCCGGCGGCTCCGGCATCCGTCTCGACGGCGGAACCACCCACGCGGGTACGGAGATCAGCGCGCACTTCGACTCCATGCTGGTCAAACTCACCTGCCGGGGCCGGGACTTCACCACCGCCGTCAACCGCGCCCGGCGCGCCGTCGCCGAGTTCCGCATCCGCGGTGTGGCCACCAACATCCCGTTCCTCCAAGCGGTGCTGGAGGACCCGGATTTTCAGGCCGGGCGGATCACCACGTCGTTCATCGAGCAGCGCCCACAGTTGCTGACGGCCCGTCAATCAGCCGACCGTGGCACCAAGTTGCTCACCTACCTCGCCGACGTCACGGTCAACAAGCCGCACGGTGAGCGCCCCGACCTGATCGACCCGACCACCAAGCTGCCGCCGGTCCCCAGCACCGAACCCCCGGCCGGTTCACGGCAGTTGCTCGCCGAACTCGGCCCCGAGGGCTTCGCCCGCCACCTGCGCGAGTCGCCCACGATCGGCGTCACCGACACCACGTTCCGCGACGCCCACCAGTCGCTCCTCGCCACCCGCGTCCGCACCAAGGACCTCCTCGCGGTCGCCCCGGTCGTCGCCCACACCGTGCCGCAACTGCTCTCCCTGGAGTGCTGGGGCGGCGCCACCTACGACGTCGCGCTGCGCTTCCTCGCCGAGGACCCCTGGGACCGGCTGGCCGCCCTGCGCGAGGCCGTCCCCAACATCTGCCTCCAGATGCTGCTGCGCGGCCGCAACACCGTCGGCTACACGCCCTACCCGACCCAGGTGACCGACGCCTTCGTCCAGGAGGCCGCCGCCACCGGCATCGACATCTTCCGCATCTTCGACGCGCTGAACGACGTGGGCCAGATGCGCCCGGCCATCGACGCCGTACGCGCCACCGGAACGTCGATCGCCGAGGTCGCCCTCTGCTACACCTCGGACCTGTCCGACCCTGGCGAGCGCCTCTACACCCTCGACTACTACCTCCGCCTCGCGGAACAGATCGTCGAGGCGGGCGCCCACGTCCTCGCGGTGAAGGACATGGCGGGCCTGCTCCGGGCACCCGCGGCCGCGACGCTCGTATCTGCGCTGCGCCGGGAGTTCGGCCTGCCGGTCCATCTGCACACCCACGACACGGCAGGTGGCCAGCTCGCCACCTACCTCGCCGCGATCCAGGCCGGCGCGGACGCCGTGGACGGCGCGGTGGCCTCCATGGCGGGTACGACCTCGCAGCCGTCCCTGTCGGCGATCGTCGCCGCGACCGACTACTCCGAGCGCCCCACCGGCCTCGATCTCCAGGCCATCGGTGACCTGGAGCCGTACTGGGAGAGCGTCCGCAAGATCTACGCCCCCTTCGAGGCGGGCCTCGCCTCACCCACCGGCCGCGTCTACCACCACGAGATCCCCGGCGGCCAGCTATCCAACCTGCGCACCCAGGCCATCGCGCTCGGCCTCGGCGATCGGTTCGAGGACATCGAGGCGATGTACGCCGCCGCCGACCGCATCCTCGGCCACCTGGTGAAGGTCACCCCGTCGTCCAAGGTCGTCGGCGACCTCGCCCTGCACCTGGTCGGCGCCGGAGTGAGCCCCGCCGACTTCGAGGCGTCCCCGGACCGCTACGACATCCCCGACTCCGTGATCGGCTTCCTGCGCGGCGAGTTGGGCACCCCGCCCGGCGGCTGGCCCGAGCCGTTCCGCACCAAGGCACTCCAGGGCCGCGCCGCCCCCAAGCCCGTACAGGAACTGAGCCCGGAGGACCGCACGGCACTCGACAAGGACCGCCGCGCCACCCTCAACCGCCTGCTCTTCCCCGGCCCGACCCGCGAGTACGAGACCCACCGTCAGACCTACGGCGACACCAGCGTCCTGGACAGCAAGGACTTCTTCTACGGCATCCGCCCCGGCAAGGAGTACACGGTCGACCTGGAACCCGGCGTCCGTCTCCTCATCGAGCTGGAGGCGGTCGGCGAGGCCGACGAACGCGGCCTGCGTACGGTGATGTCCGCCCTGAACGGACAGCTCCGGCCGATCCAGGTCCGCGACACGGCAGCCGCCTCCGACATCCCCGTCACGGAGAAGGCCGACCGCACCAACCAGGGTCATGTCGCGGCGCCGTTCGCGGGCGTGGTCACCCTCTCGGTCGAGGAGGGCGACGAGGTGGAGGCCGGTGTCACCGTCGCCACGATCGAGGCCATGAAGATGGAGGCGGCGATCACCGCTCCCAAGTCCGGCCGGGTCTCCCGCCTCGCCATCAACCGCATCCAGCAGGTGGAGGGCGGCGACCTGCTCGTCGAACTGAGCTAGCCGGTACGGCGACAGGCCGCTCGACCCGGTGACCGGAGTTGAGGTGGGCGGTATGACGGCAGACCCCTCGGCCCGGTGACCGGATCGGTCCGGTCCCGGACCCGATGCGGCCTGTCGCCACCCCGCCCGCACAGCGCAGTCTTGGGACATGACCCGAGCACTGATCGTCATCGACGTCCAGGAATCCTTCCGCGCCCGCCCGCTGTGGGAGACCATCTCCGACCCGAAGATCGCCGAACAGGCGAACCGTCTGGTCCAGCTCGCCCGCCGGGCCGGTGACCTCGTGGTGTGGGTCCTGCACTCCGAGCCCGGCAGCGGCGACGTCTTCGACCCGGCCCTCGGCCACGTCCGGCTCATCGACGGACTGGAGCGCGCGGAGGGCGAACCGCTCCTCCACAAGACCTCGCACAACGCGTTCACCACCACCAACCTGCAACAACTCCTCACCGAGCACGGCGTCCGCGAGCTCACCGTGTGCGGCATCCGCACCGAGCAGTGCGTGGAGACCACCACCCGCGTCGCGAGCGACTTCGGCTACCAGGTCACCTTCGTCACCGACGCGACCGCGACCAACCCCATCCCGCACCGCGACGCCCCCGCCGACCAGACCGTCGCCGAACTCCTCGCCGACCCCCGTACCCTCCCCGCCGACGAGATCATCAGGCGTACCGAGTACGCCCTCGCCGGCCGCTTCGCCACCATCGCGACGGTCGACCAACTGGAAGCCGCCGCCGCACATCAGGCATGATGACCGGATCGTGAGCCACGTCGTCTTCTTCCTGGTACCCGGAGTCCACCTGCTGGACCTGGCCGGCCCCGCGCAGGTCTTCTCCACGGCAGCCGACTTCGGGCACCCCTACACGCTCTCCTACGTCGCCGAGCAGCCCCAGGTCACCAGCGCCCAGGGGCTGCCGCTGGCGGCCGCACTCGACTGGCCCGAGCTGGGCCCCGAGGACCTGATCGTGGTGCCGGGCTGGCGTGCCGTCACCCTGGCCGGCGCACCCGCCATCGGTGCCACGGCGCTGCGGGCACTCCAGGACCACCACGCCCGGGGCGGGACGGTGGCCAGCGTCTGCGCCGGAGCCGACGCGCTCGGCCGGGCCGGACTCCTCGACGGCCGCCACTGCACCACCCACCACGACGTCCAGGACGAACTCGCCCTGCGCCACCCGAAGGCGACGGTCGTCCGCGACGTCCTGTTCACCACCGACGACCGGGTCATCACCTCGGCCGGCATCGCCAGCGGCATCGACCTCGCCCTGCACATCGTCGCCACCCGGCACGGCCCCGCCGTAGCCGCGCAGATCGCCCGGGACATGGTCGTCTACGCCCGCCGCAACGGCCACGAACCGCAGACCAGCGCGATGCTCCGGCACCGCTCCCACCTCGACGACACCGTGCACCGCGCCCAGGACCTCATCGACACCCGCTTCGACGAGACGCTTCCCCTGCCCGCCCTCGCCTCGGCGATCGGCGTCAGCGAACGCACCCTCACCCGCCTCTTCACCCGGGCCACCGGACTCACCCCGCTGCGCTATCAGCAGACCCTCCGCCTCGAACGCGCCGAGCACCTCATCAGCCACGGGGTCACGATCGACGCCGCCGCACGTTCGGTCGGGTTCGAGGACCCCCGGATGCTGCGCCGGCTGCGCGCCCGCACCCCGTAAATGAGAGGCGGCGCGGCAGGGACGTTGTCAGGTTGCCGGCTCGACGACCGACCGGCTCGCCACAGGAGTGCCCCGTGATCCCACCCCGTCTGGCTCCGCTGCTCGACCAGTTCGACTTCGCGTGCGAACGCCTCTCCAGCCGTATGACAGGGCCCGTCATGGACAGCGGCGACGGGACGGACACCCGGGTCGGGCCCATGGCCGACGAGGAGTACCTCTGGGAACCGGTGCCGGACTACTGGTCGGTGCGACGGCGGACGGACGGGCCGGGAGCGCGGGCAACTGCCCTGACGGGACGGGGTGATTGGGGTCGCGACGCCGCGTTCACCGGACGACGATCTGCTGCGGGCGACGGGACTGACGCTCACCGAGTACGTCGTACTGATGAGCCTGTCCGAGGCCGAGAACCAGGAACTCTGCATGGCGGATCTCGCGGCGGCGACCGCGCTGTCGGCGAGCCGTATCACCCGCGTTGTGGACGCGCTGCAGAGCCGCGGCCAGGTCGTGAAACGGCGCTGTGAGGCAGACGCGCGCGGGAATGTCGCGACCCTCACCCCGGAAGGTCCCGGACAGACTCCGAGGCCCCCCACCTCGGAGTCGTGGCGTCGATCCCGCAACCGCCGGGATGCGCAAGGCGGTTCTAGGCGGCCGTACCGCCCGCGTAGTCGCTCTTGAACGTGGTCTCGATGGTGGTGGCGACGGACTGGGCCACCCCCGTGCCGGTGAGGATGATGCCCAACTCCCGGTTGTTGGAGAGGGAGTTGCTGCTGATGTTCATCGAACCCGCCTCCACCTCCTGGGTGGACAGGCCGTAGTCGGCGACCATGGCCTTGGCGTGGATGTAGAAGCCGTCGGGGTCGGAGTAGCCGACGACCGTGCCGCCGGCCGCCTTGATCGCGGACACCTCGCTGGAGTAGTCGGACGGGGTCTCCAGCACCACCCGCACGGTCACGCCCGCCTTCGCTCTGGCCACGATCGCGTTGACCACCGTGCTGTCGCTGAACTCCAACTCCTCGACGTCCAGCGTCTTGGTGGCCGCGTTGATCACGGTCAGCAGGCGGCTGCGCGAGTCGGTGGGGGACCAGAGCAGATGGTCGCCGTCGGTCGGGGTGACCGAGGTGCCGGCGTAGTCCGCGTTGAACACCTTCTCGATCGCGGCGACATCACGGGTGTCGTCCGTGAAGACGCCGTAGTCGCGGCCCGTCGAGTAGTACTGCGAGGTCAGATTGCCGGTCAGGACAAGCGACTTGGTGGCGTCCACGGTGATCGTCTTCTGGTGGGTGTAGACGAAACTGGACGGCGACCACACCACGCCCACGCCCGCGTTCGTCAGGGCCGTGTACGCCGAGCTGTTGGCGGACTGGTGCGCGCGGTCCAGGACCACCCGCACGGTGACGCCCTTGTTTTTCAGTGCGATCAGGTCGTTGACGGCGCTCGTGTCCTCCAGCTCGTACATCGTCATGTCGAGCGAGGAGGTGGCCGAGTTGATGAAGTCGTAGATGGTCGGCTGGGTGGTGCCGGCCTGCGAGAAGGCGAAGGCCGTGTAGGTCGCGGCGTCGGCGGGGACAGCCGTGACGAACAGGGTTGCGCCGGCTGCCAGCGCGACACCCGCGCGGCCGAGGAACGTCCTCAACATGTCTGACTCCTGGTCGAGTTGATGCCCACGTGGGGGGTGGCGGGCAGGTGCATGACACCACGCGCGTAGAACGCGGTGGAAGAGGAGCAAGGTGAACTCACCATTACCGGCCGCGCGTTCGGGTGGACAAAGGGGACTCCGTGCAGGTGGGGGCCGGTTCATGGGGTCCCCGCGAGTTAGCAAAAACTTCGTAGCCGACGAATCCCGGGTCAACTGCGGCGCCCCGAAAGGGGCGCGGGGCTGTGTCTATGTGCGGCTCCGCCGCGTGGGCGCGCCCACCACAACGGCGAGGCACTGGAACGACGGCATATCGGGGCACTTCGTGCGGAGCGCTTAAGCTGCGCCCCGACACCCGCATCGACCACAGGAGCGCCCCCGTGTCCAACCCTCCTTACCCCGACGCCCACCACGCGGACGAGAAACCCGCACCCCACCCGCTGCTCGCCCCCGTACTCGCTCTCCTAGGGAACTGGCACGGCCAAGGCAAGGGCGAATACCCCACACTGGACGGCGACTTCACCTACGCCCAGGACGTCACCTTCACTCACGACGGCCGCCCCTTCCTGCACTACGAAGCCCGCGCCTGGATCCTCGACGCCGAAGGCACACCACTGCGCCCGGCCGCCCGCGAAAGCGGCTGGTGGCGCCTGCAACCCGACGGCCGGATCGAGGCCCTGATCACCCAGCCGACCGGCATCGCCGAGATCCTCGTCGGAACCGCCACCGGCGACACGGTCGACCTCACCACCCACGAGGTCGCCCTCACCCCCACCGCCAAGAAGGTCACCGCGACCCGCCGCCGCTACACCCTGACCGACGCCGCCACACTCACCTTCGCCCACGACCTGGAAGCCGTAGGACAACCGCTGCAACACCACCTCGCGGCGCAGCTCCACCGCACCGGCTGAAATGAACTGATCAGCAAGCCTGTTCACAGCGTTGCTTTCCGAATATCCGATCGTTGATCTCCCATGCAGTGAGCGGTGCCCGAGCGGCATGGAGGCGTGGATCGACAGTGGTGCCCGGCGGCCTCCCGTGGGCAGGCGAACGGAGAGCCCTGTGCGCATGAGTGACCTTCAGCGGTGCGAGATCCGGCCCGGACGACTCGTCGAGTGGACGCTGCACCCGGCGGCCGTAGGAGCGGCGCGGGAACTCCCGGACGACGCGCGGCCACCGGCGTACGTGCAGGAGTCCCACATCCGTACGGCGCGGTCGGTGCGCGAGGACGGGCTGTTCGTGCCGACCTGGCTCGGTACCGCCTTCGACATGCCGGGGCGGATCGAACTCGACGTCCTGCAAGGCGCGTTGCGTGCCTGGATGCTCCGGCATGAGACGCTGCGCAGCGGCTTCAGGTGGGCCGGTGACGAGATGCGCCGCTTCACCCTGGACGCCGACGCCGTGGCCCTGCACCGCGAGGACGTGGGGGAGTTCGCGGACGCGGGGACGCTGACCCGGTACATGCAGGACCGTTTCGATGTGGCGGCGGACGCGCTCACCTGGCCGAACTTCCTGTTCGCCGCGGTCGTCCGCGACGACGGCACGAGCGTCTACCTGGCGTTCGACCACAGCAACGTCGACGCCTACTCGCTCCATCGCATCGCGGGCGAGGTCCACGAGCTGTACGCGGCCGGCCTCGCCGGGAAGGCGGTCGAGTCGGCGCCCGTCGCCAGCTACATCGACTTCTGCGCGGGCGAACGCACGGACGCCGACCAGATCGACGACACCCACACCGTCGTGTCCCGCTGGCGCGAGTTCATCGCCCGTTGCGACGGCAAGCTGCCGAACTTCCCCGTCGACCTCGGCCTCGACCCCGAAGGGCCGCTGCCCACCCAGAAGTTCCTCCAGGAGATGCTCGTCGACGACACGGACGCGGCGGCCTTCGAGGCCTACTGCCGTCCGTACGGCGGCAGCCTCGTCGGCATCCTGGCGGCCGTGGCGCTGGCCGCCCGCGAGATCAGCGGTCTCGACGTGTACCGCACCGTCGTCCCCTTCCACACCCGCGCCAAGTCCCACTGGGCCGACTCGGTCGGCTGGTACGTGGGCGGCGCCCCGATCGAGATCCCCGTCCAGCACGCCACCGACTTCGACCACGCTCTGCGCATGGTCCGCGCCACCCTCCGCGAGAACCGCCCGCTGGCCCGCATGCCCATCGCCCGCGTACTGCGCCTGCTGGGCGCCGACTTCAGGCCCACGTCCCCCGACCTGTACTCGATCGTCTCCTACGTCGACTCGCGCGGCCTGCCCGGTTCGGAGCGCTGGCAGGAGCTGAAGGCGTACGGACTGATCCGGGTGTCGTACGGCGACCAGGTGTGCGCGTGGGTGACCCGGGTCCACGAGGGACTCCAGTTCGCGTGCCGCATCCCGGACAACGTCATCGCGGACAAGAACATGCGGCTGTGCATGGAACTGGTCCGGGAGCGGCTCGTCGCGGTGGCCCGGCAGGCGTCGGCCGTGCGTCTCTAGCCCCTCCCCGTCCCACTGTCGAGGCGGCATCCGACCTGGGGCACGTGTACCGACCTGCGTACGCGCGCCCCATGTCCGAACAAACATGGTGCAGCACCGTTGACCGACCGGACGGACGGGACCTACGTTCTCTGCAGGCGAAAGCGCTTGCCATACCCCCGCCGTTCATCCAGCACGGCCCGATGGGTCGCGCTCTCGTGCCATGTCATCGTCCGTCCGTCCCCCCACCCACACACCGCCGGACCGGGCAACGACTCCTGACTTCAGACAACGATGTCCACGCCCCACTCAGGAGGCATCGCCATGACGCCACCCAGTTTCCGGAGACGAGCTGTCCTCGGCGCCGCCGCGGGCGCGCTGTTCGCCCCTCTCCTCGCCGGCTGTTCCGACGGCGGCGGAGCGAGCACGGCGGCAGGCGGGAAAGTGACACTCACCTTCGCCTGGTGGGGCAACGACGACCGCGCCCAACGCACCAACGACGCCGTGGCCCTCTTCGAGAAGCGGCACCCGAACATCACGGTGCGCACCTCCTACGCCGGCTACCCGGCGTACGTGCAGAAGCTCGCCACCCAGGCGGCGGGCGGCGACCTGCCCGACGTGGCCCAGCTCGACTACCGGCAGATATCCCAGTACGCGGGCAGCGGCACCCTCCTGGACCTCGGCCCCCACCTCAAGAACGGCACGCTGCGGACGGCCGACTTCGACAAGACCCTCACCCGCACCGGCGTCTACGACGGCAAGCAGTACGCCCTCCCGATGGGCAAGGGAACGACCGGCATCGTCTACGACGCCGCCGTCTTCAAGAAGGCCGGAGTCGGGACACCCCAGCCCGGTTGGACCTGGGACGACTGGGCCGAGGCGGGCAGGAAGATCAGCGCGCTCGGCATGAAGGGCCCCAACGGGCATGCCTACACAGGCCTTTCCGACCTCGGGGTCAACGAGGACGCCTTCGAGACCTGGCTGCGCAGCCGCGGCAAGGAGTTGTACGCCTCCGAGCACCGACTCGGCTTCACCGCCGACGACTTGACCGCCTTCTGGACCTTCACCGACAAGCTGCGCCGCGCGGGCATCGTCTCGACGGCCAGGGACACCGCCCAGGTCGGCGGGCCCGTCGAGGACACCCCGATGGGACGGGGCCTGGCCGCGACCGACTTCAACTGGGACGCCCCCTTCCTCGGCTACCCGCCGCTGCTCGGCGACCAGGTCCACTTCGCGCCCGTCCCCACGACCGACGGCAAGGTGGGCCAGTACTTCAAGCCGACCATGCTCATCGGCGCCGGAGCGGGGACCCAACACCCCAAGGAGGCGGCCGAGTTGATCGACTTCCTGCTCAACGACCCCGCCGCGGGCAAGATCCTCGGCGTCACCCGCTCCACACCCCCCAACGAGAAGATCGCCGAGGCGATAGGCAAGGACCTCACCGGCCCGGAAAAAGAGGTCTACGACTACGGGCGCACGATCGCCGCCCACGGCACCTCGGCCCCACCCATGGCACCACCCCGCGGCGACGTCGTCCTCCAGGTCTCCTTCTCCCGCGACTACCAGCGCGTCTCCTACGGGATGGAGAGCCCGCGAGGCGCCGCCGAGGAGTACGTCGCCGAGGCGAAGCGGGAGCTGCGATGACCACCACAGCGACCCCACCACCCCGCACCGCACGCGCCGCCGCGACACCGCAGGAACACCGCAGGCGCGGTCAACGCAGCGGCCCCGCCTACGTCTTCCTCGCACCGTGGATCCTCGGAGTCGTCCTCCTGACGCTCGCACCCATGGCCGTGTCCCTGTATCTGTCGTTCACCGACTACAACCTCTTCGACCCGCCCAAGTGGGTCGGACTGCGCAACTACAGCGACATGTTCACCGCGGACCCGAGGTACTGGCGCTCGGTGGGCACCACGCTCCTCTACGTCGTGGTCGCCGTCCCCCTCAAACTCGCCATCGCACTCGGCGTCGCGCTGCTGCTCAGCAACACCCGTAAGGCCAAAGGCTTTTACCGCTCGGCCTTCTACGCCCCTTCGCTGCTCGGCGCGAGCATGGCGGTCGCGCTGGTGTGGCGGGCCCTCTACAACGACGGCGGCACCGTCGACGAACTCCTCTCCTCCATCGGCATCCACACCGGCGGCTGGGTCTCCGACCCGCACCTCGCGGTGTTCGTCGTTGCGCTGCTCTCCGCCTGGCAGTTCGGCGCCCCGATGGTCATCTTCTTGGCCGGGCTCCAACAGATACCGGCCGACCTCTACGAGGCCGCAGCACTCGACGGCGCGGGACGCTGGCGGCGGTTCGCGTCCGTGACGCTGCCCATGCTGTCCCCGGTGGTGTTCTTCAACCTCGTCCTGGAGACCATCCAGTCCTTCCAGGTCTTCACCCCCGCCTTCGCGATCAGCGGCGGCAGCGGCGGACCGGCCGACTCGACCGAGTTCTACACGCTCTACCTCTACGAACGAGGCTTCACCGCCTCGCACATGGGCTACGCCTCCGCCATGGCCTGGGTCCTGCTCCTGGCCATCGGCGCGGTCACGCTCGTCCTCTTCAGGACCTCGCGCTCCTGGGTCTTCTACGCCAACGAGGGGGCCTGATGGCCACGACCGCGCCCGGCTTCAAGAGTGCCGCAGGCCTCAAGAACAGCTCCGGTCTCAAGAACAACCCCGGCCGAACGCGCACCGCGGCGATCGCGAAACACCTCGGACTGCTGGCCGTACTCCTCGTCCTGCTCTACCCGTTGGCCTGGCTGCTCGCCACCTCGCTGAAGCCGGCGAACGAGGTCCTCACCAGCCTCAAGCTGCTGCCGAGCCACATCGAGTGGTCGAACTACACCACCGCCCTGGACGGAATCAGCGGCGTCTCGATCACCCGGCTGCTGCTCAACTCCCTGCTGATCAGCGTCGGTTCGGTCATCGGGAACGTCGTGTCCTGCTCGCTGGCCGCCTACGCCTTCGCGCGCCTGCGCTTCCGGATGCGGGGCCCGATGTTCGGCTTCATGATCGCCACGATGATGCTGCCGCACCACGCCGTGCTGATCCCGCAGTACATCATCTTCAACAAGCTCGGCATGGTGGACACCTATTGGCCGCTGATCCTGCCCAAGTTCCTTGCCACGGAGGCCTTCTTCGTCTTCCTCATCGTCCAGTTCATGCGCGGCCTGCCCCGCGAACTCGACGAGGCCGCCCGCATCGACGGCTGCGGACCGTTCCGCATCTTCTGGTCGGTCGTCCTCCCGCTGACCCGGCCGGCCCTGATCACCACCGCGATCTTCACCTTCATCTGGAGCTGGAACGACTTCTTCACCCAGCTGATCTACCTCTTCGACCCGGAGAAGTTCACTATCACCCTGGCCCTGCGCAACTTCGTCGACCAGTCCAGCACGTCCGCCTACGGCCCGATGTTCGCGATGTCGGTGATCTCGATCGTGCCGATCGTGCTGTTCTTCTTCGCCTTCCAGCGCTACCTGGTGCAGGGCATGGCGACCTCCGGCCTGAAGGGTTGAGCCCATGAGTTCCTTCGCACCCCAACGCCGGGAACCGGGCGAGCTGTTCGGCCCCCGCTTCACCCTCTTCGCCGACATGCTCGCCGTCGGCGTGGCAGCTGCGGTCGCCTCCCTCCCCCTGATCACGGCTCCTACGGCGTTCGCCGCGGCCTGCGCCGTCCTGCGACGGTCGATCCGCGAGGACCGACCGGTGAGCGTGGGGGAGTACGTCGCGGAGTTCCGCGCTCACGGCCTTCACCGTTCCCTGCTGGCGGGAGTGAGTGTCTTCGCCGCCGTGACCTTGGTCGTCCTCGACCTCGCCCTCGCGAGGGCAGGCCTTCCGGGCGCCCGCCCCATGTCATGGGCGCTGACCGCTCTCGCGGCCGCGGGACTCGTCCTCGCCCTGCGCGCCGCCGCCGATCCGGAGGCGGCGCGCGGCTGGCGCCCGGCCCTGAACCGGGCCGCGACACGCTCCGTCGCGGACCCGAAGGGCTGCGCCCTGATCGCGGCGGCGGTCGGACTGTGCGTCGCCTTCCTGTGGATGCTGCCGCTGTTGGCCCTGCTGCTTCCTGGGCCACTGGCCTTTGCGATCACGGCAGTTGAACTCCGCGCCGAGCCGCCTGCCGACGGCGGGTGATCTCCCCCGTGTCCGACCGGAACCGCCGCCGGGTCAGCCCCGGGCCACCGCGATCGACCCCGCGAGCCGCTCTCCCGCCTCGTAGACCATGTACGGGACACCACCATCCGTACCGAAGGAAGGTGACGCGGAGCGCCCGTTCTCCGGGGCCGTACTGCGCGAGTTGTAGAAGACGCCGAGGTGGTCGCGCTTGCTGAAGTCGTTGCCGACCTCGGTGATCATGATGTCGCCGCCGCTCTCCTTGTCCTTGTTGTAGACGACGTAGGTGCTGTTGTCGCGGTAGAGCAGGTGCGGGCCGCCGATGTTGACCGCGCCGACGTCGGTGTGCCGGACCAGCGGCTGCTGGTCGTAGGTCCACGTACGGCCGTCGGCGGACCAACCCCAGTGGATGTCACGGTGGTTGGTGGTGTTGTTCAGCATGAAGACCATCACGTAGCGGGCGCCGTGTGCGGGCAGGTCCTGACGGAAGACGCGGGCGTACGACGTCTCCGTGGTGCCCGCCGGGAGCATGGACGCCGACAGGACGACCTTGTCGTACGTGAAGTGGACGCCGTCCGTCGAGCGGGCGAGGCGGGTCGTGGTGTTCTCTCCGTGGAAGTACAGCCAGAACTCCTTGGCGTCCGCGTTCCACAGCACGTGGGGGGACGAGACATGGCTGACGGAGTAGTGCGGGGACCACTTGTTGGAGACGATCGGGTTCGACGGGTACTCCGTGAACGGCCCTTCGAGCGAGTCGCCGTAGGCCAGGCAGATCCCACCGGGCGCGTCGTGCGGCGCGTAGTACAGGTAGTAGCGGCCGAGGGGGTTGGCCAGCTTGTCGTAGACGCCTCTGATGGTGGGGAAGATGATCTCGCCGGTCGGGTTGTACTTCAGTTGGGACGGCGTCAGAAGCGTGCGGTCGTAGACGTAGTCGGGGAATCCACCGGGCGCCGCGGCCGCCGGCTGGGCGCCCAGGGTCGTGCCGACGGCGAGGGCGGCTCCGGTGGCGGCGGTGGCGCGAAGGAAGAGACGCCGGTCGAGGTGGTGCTCGTGCATGGCGGGGCTCCAGTTCCGGAAGGTGTACGGCTCAGAGGTAGGTGGCCGCGGTGACGCACAGGCCGCCGAGGGCGACCGCCCAGACGTACGGCAGGGTGCGCACCATGACCTGCTGGGGAGTGACGCCCGCGTACTGGGCGCTCCATACGGTCTGGGTGCTGGTGGGGTCGGCGACGCCGAAGACCTGGTTGTACGAGGTGGTCATGCCCAGGACGGCGGCCGCGGGGTAGATGCCGGTGGCGATGAGGACGCCGGCGATGCCCGCGCCGAGCCCGAACACGTTGAGGGGGCCGCGGTAGAGGCACAGCGGCACGAGGAGCGTGAAGACGAGGACGAACGCCACCGGGTTGTGCGGACTGACGGCCTTGATGAGCGGTTCGAGCGCGTCCACCGTGCCCGGCAGTTTCACGGCCGCCAGCAGGATGCCGATAGCGATGAACAGGGCGATCGGCGGGGCCGCCACCTCGAAGCCGCCGTACAGGGTGCGCAGCAGGCGCTTGTTCATCGCGCCGGGCCGGGTCGTGGTGACCAGCGCGTACAGGACCCCCGCCAACAGCGAGGGGATGATGGCTAGTTCGAAACCCAGGGCGAGAACGAGCGGGACTGCGGGGGCGAGCAGCGCGTACCAGGGCGCGTCGCCCAGTTCCTCGCGTCGTGAACGAGGCTTCGCGTCAACGGACTTGAGCGACCAGGCGTGCTCGGTGCCACGCCGACGCGTCTCCACGAGGACGAACGCGAGGGCGGCGACCAGCGCGAACGGGAACAGCTTCACCATGAAGCCGCGCACGGTCGGGATCGGCAGCTCCAGCGCCGTGGAGAAGAACTGCCACACCGGCAGCTCGAAGGGGATGCCCACGGCGATGCCCATCAGCACCGTGCCCGCGGCGGTCACCTTGGGCACGCCGACGGCGATCATCGCGGGGATGCCGATGATGCCGGCGAGCATGGCGGCGGGCGCCGAGCCGGTGACCGTTCCGACGAGTGCGGACACGGCGAGGACGCCGAGGGCCACCACGGTCGGGCGGTCACCGCCGAACTCGACGATCTTGCGGACGAGCGTCCCCGCGATGCCGGTCTCGTCGAGGAGTTTGCCCAGCCAGGAGCCCAGAATGATCGCGATCATGGTGGCGGCCAAGGTCGGCGCGCCTTCCTGGAGAACGGTGTCCAGCACGCTGTTCTTGCCGGTGAGCGGCGCCCCGGCGAGGAAGGCGATCACGACGGCGAGCAGCACCAGCGCGAAAGCGGTGGGCAGTCTTCGGGTGAGCATCAGGGCGACGCCGGCCGCCATGACGAGCAGGATGACGACACCCATGGGTCACTTCTCTCTTCCGGGCCGGGGGAGCGCCGCACGCAGTGCGGCGGTGAGGAGCAGGGGGCTGCGGCCGAGTCCGCAGACGGTTCGGGCGTAGGCGTGGGCCGCGACCTCTTCCGCACCGGCGACATGGCCGGCCACGCGGTGGCGTCCGAGGCGCAGCACGGTGTGGCCGAGTGCCTGCCTGAGCGCGGCCTTCTCGGGTCCGTGGTGGAGGCGGGCGTGCACGGCTTCGTGGGCGAGCGCGGCGGCCCATACCGAACCCGGCGGGTACCAGGCACGCCAGCCGCGGGTGTCGACCAACTCCTCGGCGAGCGCGAGGGTGTCGGTGTACAGCTCGACCGTCGGGGGCCGTGACGTGTAGCGGGCGAGCAGCATCCGCTCCAGGCCGCCGTCCCGCTCGACGACGCGTGCGGAGGTGGGGACGGGGGCGAGCCGAGTCCCGAACTCGTCGGCCCTGCAAGCCCATTGGCGCAGCAGCCCAAGATCCCGGCCCTCGTGAGTGGGCGTGGCCGCCAGCAGCCGTACGCCCCATTCGATGTCGTCCACGGATGCGAGATCTGCCAACTCCTGCTCCCGGATGGTGGGTTCAGTGGCCGTCATGACCGCACCTCCAGCACAGCGACCACCGGCTCGTCGGCCGCGCGGGTCCGCAACTCGCTGTGGGCCAGCGCGAGTAGGGGCTGAGGATCGAGGACGCCGGACAGGTCGGCGATGCGGGAGCCGAGCAGCAGCCGCAGGGCGGGAGCGCGTACCCCGCCGTCGCCGTACGAGGTGGCCTCGCCCACCAGCCGGGCGAGTACCTCCGGGGCGCCTGCCACGGTGGTGGTTTCCACGCGGGCGTCCGCGGCGTGATGGCGTACGACGCCGTCCACGTCGACGATCCGTACGGGGCGGCGGGTCGACCGCAGGCGGCGGCGCGTCTCGGTGCCGTAGACGGTGTGGGCGGCGGTGCCCGCCAGGACGTGGACCGCCGCGGGGTCGGTCTTGAGGCTGGCCGCCGCGGCACGGAGCCGCTCGGTGTCGTCGGCGCGGTGGGACCGGTCCTGGGTGCGCAGTTCGGTGGCGCCGGTCGCGACCGCGCGCACGGTGTTGGTCTGAGGGTCGACGGTGACCTCGACCTCGACGCCTTCGGCGGCGGCGCCCTGGGCGACGACCGCCCGCTCCGCCTCGGCCCGGACGGCGAGGATCTGCTCCTGTGTGGCGCCGGGCACGATCCGCTCGACCTGTTCCCGTACGAGCGCGAGGGCGACGCCGATGGGGCTGATGACCTCGTTGTTGCGGGCGATCCGCCCCTCCATCTCGCTGGTGAGGGCGAGATGCGGGGTGACGGACGCGGCACCGCCGCCTCCGCCCACGAGAACGGCCGTGTCCTTGTCGAGGCGGTAGTCGCGGATCATGGCGTCCACCACCGTCCTCACCTGGGCGACACCCGCGTCGAGGATCCGCGTGGCCGCGGTCGCGACGTCGGTGCCGAGCACGGCGGCCAGCGGCGCGATCGCGGCACGCGCGCTCTCGGGGTCGCAGCGTGCGAAGTCCCCCTCCGGGACGCGGCCGAGGGCATTGGCGGCGCAGGTCATGGTGACGGCGAACCGCCCGCCCTCCGCGTCGATCACGGCGTAGTCGGCGGGGTCGCCGTCCAACGGGCGGACGGTGTCCACCGTGGCGTCACGCAACTGGTCGGGGGAGGCGAAACAGGCGTACGGCAGCCCCGCGATGTGCGCGCTGCGCGGCCCCACGCCCGTCACCCGGCCGCCGCCGATGCGCACCATGGAGCCGCCGCCGACACCGACCGTGCGCACGTCGAGGGCGTTCAGATACGAGGTCCTGCCGAGGATGGTGGCGTGCCGGACGGCGACCTTGCCGCGGCGCACGACGCTGATGTCGGTCGACGTGCCCCCGGTCTCCAGGAACACGCCCTCGCTCACCCGCTCCTGCATCAGCGCGCCCGCGACTCCGGCGGCCGGTCCCGACAGGACCGTCAGAAGCGGTCGGCGGCGCATCTCGTCGAGCGCCATCACGCCGCCGTCGCAGCGCATCACCATCAGCGGCGCGATCACGCCGGCTTTGGTGATGGAGGCGTCGACGAGGTCGGCGGTGGCCAGCATGCGGGGCAGGATCGCCGCGTTGACCACGGCGGTGCGGGTGCGCTTGTGCAGTCCGTACAGCGAGGTGATCTCGTGCGCGGCGGTCATCGGCAGCCCGTACGGCCGTGCCGCGTCGAGGACCGCCTGCTCTCCCTCGGGCCGGTCGACGCTGAACGGCTGGCTGGCGACGAGGACTTGGGCGCCGTCGCCCTTCAACTGTTCGACGGCGCGGCGGACTTCTGCCGTGTCGTCAGGGTCGGCGACATGCGCGTAGGCCAGTGGAAGCCTTTTGCCGGGGGCGAGTTCGAGGTTGCCGAGCGACGCGAGGCGGCGGGTGAGCACCGCTGCGGGGCCGGTCCCGATGCCGATCAGGCCGACGGTCGCCACGTCGCCCTCCAGGAGGGCGTTGGTCGCCTGGGTCGTGCCGTGCGCCAGGAAGGCGACGTCGGCGGGGGCACGGCCGGTCTGCTCCAGGAGCCGGTCGAGCGCGACGACGATGCCGTGCGCGACACCGTCCTCGTGATGGTGGCTGGTGGGGACCTTGACCTGCCCCAGGAGTTCGAGGGTCGTGGCGTCCACGGCCACGGCGTCGGTGAAGGTTCCGCCCACGTCGATGCCGACGCGGATGCGGGGTGTGTTCATGTCCGGGCACCTCCTTGTGCTGGACTTGTGCTGGATCGGTTCGCGCGGGCCGTGGTCGGGCAACTCCCCTCCACGTAGGGGTCGTTCAGTAGCCGCGTACGTCCGGCCAGTGGCGCTGCACACCGTCCCGGTCGAGCAGCCGCGCGAACTCCTCGAACCGCTTGTCCTCGGCCTGCACCTGGTGCGGCTCGACGTCCTCGGCGATGCAGTGCGCGGCCAGGGCACCCGCGACCTCGCCGACGTTCCACTCCACCGGGTGCAGCCGGTAGCAGCCGTTGGTGATGTGCGTGGTGCCGATGTTCTTGCCGGCGGGCAGCAGGTTGCGGACCCGACGCGGCACGAGCGCGCCGAGCGGGATCTCGAACGGCACGGACCCGATGTCGATGTAGCCGTCGCCGCCGGTCGAGGGATGCAGGTCGATGCGGTAACTGCCGACACCCACCGAGTCGCGGTGGCGCGTGCCGCCGTGGGGGCCGACGAGGTCGATCGCCACATCGTGCTCGGTGACCGTGGTGACCGCCTTGATACGGCGGGACTCGCGGACGTACGCCGCCTTGGCCAGACCGTCCGCCGTGCCGGTCACGTCCGGGCGGATCTGTAGGCCCGGAAAGCCGGTGCCGCCGTCGGCGCGCGGTGCCTCGGTCTGGAGCCAGTACAGCAGCGACAGCGACAACTGCCGTGCCTCGCGCAGTGCTTCGGCCTCCTGGCCGATGTACGGCTTGAGCCAGTAGTCGTTGAGCGGCCAGTTCACGAGCGTGATGTCGGAGTCGAAGGCACCCGGCGCGTGCAGCTTGCGGGCGAGGATGCGGCGGAAGCCCCACAGCTCCTTGTCGCCGGCATCGGCGCTCTGGTCGGCCGAGACGCCGAGCGGATCGAGATCCGGATTCGGTACGAAGGTCCGCGGCACCGGCTCCAGGGTGCGCGGGTCGGGCGCCTGGAAACCGAGCAACGGGCCCGGCCAGAACGATGGTTGGTAGGTGCGCCAGAAGCCGTAGTCCTGCGGGCGGTCGATCGTGTGGTCCTCGCCGTCGTGGTGGGAGAGCGCGAAACAGACCGTGATGCCCTGCTGGTTGAGGGGCTGAGCCTCGTCCGGTGCGTGCGGCTCGTCGAACTCGGCGCGCGCTTCGGCCCCGTTGGCGTGCTCGACGCCCGCGAGGTGGAGCAGTTCGCCCGTCTCGGTGGCGTCCAGGACGTACCGCGCGGTGACGGTGCGCCGCGTCCCGTCCCGCAGGTCCTCCAGCGTCACCGACCGGACGACATCGTTGTCCGACTCGGCGGAGACCGGCCGGTGTTCGGTGAGTACGGTCAGCCGGCCCGACGCACGGTGGGCCGCGAGCATGCCCTCCAGGACGGCGAGGGCGACCCGCGGCTCGTGGCAGAGCTTGCTGACGCGGCCCGCTCCCGGGTTGAGGTCGGCGAGCGCCAAGGCCTCGGCCCGCAGTGGGTACCAGTGGCGGTAGTACCGCCGGATCTCCTCGCGCAGCCGCCGGTACGAGGCGGTCGTGCCGAACTGCTCCACCCACGGGTGCTCGTCGGGCGGTACGGCCTGGCTGGTGAGCTGGCCGCCGATCCAGTCCGTCTCCTCGGTGAGGACCACGCTGCGTCCTGCCCGGCAGGCGGCGAGTGCGGCGGCGACGCCACCGAGACCGCCGCCCACGACGAGGATGTCGGCTTCGGATATCACGCTTCTCCTTGATCGGGGGATGGAAGCCTGTGGGGCGCGTGTTCAGGAACGGGCACCCGGCGGCCCGGCCGTCAGACCCGGGCGGAAGACACAGCCGACGAGCGGCTCTCGCGTCTCCTCGCCCGCGACGAGCGCGGCCAGCAGGCGTACGGCCGCGGCGCCCAACTGCGGCCGGGGGATCTCGAATCCGGTCGGTTCGGGCTCACCCGCCAGGTCGGCGGGCGGGCTGCCGAGCAGCGCGAGGGACACCTCTCCGGGACAGTCGAGGCCCGCCTCGCGCACGGCGGCGAGCAAGCCCCGCCAGGCCGCCCCGGTGTCGGTCTCCTCCGCGACGAAGGCCGTCACCCCTTCACCGGCCCAGGCACGCACCCGTTCGGACGTGAGCTCCCGCTGCGGATCCGCGGACCGGAAGACGGTCGTGGGCCCCGAGGACAGACCCGCTGCCTCCAGCCCTTCCAGGAAGCCGCGTTGACGGTCCGCCGACGCGGGCGCGTCGTCGTCCTCGCGGACGAGGACGATCCGCCGATGCCCCAACTCGGCCAGATGGCCCACCACTTCACGCGTGGCTTCGACATAGTCCGCGCCCACCCACGCCACGCCCTCCAACTCCTCGCGGCGGCCCAGGTGTACGACCGGGAAGCCGTCCTCGACCAGCCGCTTGAGCTCTGCCCGGGGTGTGTGCCGACCGAGGAAGAGACACCCGTCGGCCAGCCGGACCCGGCTCAGGGCGTCGGGCCCCGAGGCCCCTGCGCCGCCGGTGCTCGACCCGGTGAACAGCACCAGGTCGTAGCCGAGCGCCGCCGCCTCGCGCTCCACGCCGACCAGGAAGGGGTAGTACGAGTGCTGCACATCGGTCGGGAACGTGGCGGTGAAGCTGAAGACGCCGAGGAGGTTGTTGCGGGCGGCGGCCAGGCGCCGGGCGGCCGGGTCGGGAACGTAGCCGAGGCTGCGGGCCGCCTCCAGGACCCGCCGGCGGGTCTCCTCGGAGATGACGCGTCCCTTGGCGTCGGGTTTCGGGGAGAGCACCAGCGACACGGTCGCCTGGGACACTCCCGCCAGCCGAGCCACCTCGGCCTGCCGGGGCCGTGCGGTACGTCCGGCGGGAGCGGGCGTACGTCCGGGCCGCTTCCTGTGTTCCTCCACAGTGGTCTCTCTCCTCCGGGGCAGGGTCCGGTGCGCTCGGTGGCACTCGTTAATGCGTAATAGGTAATGCGCATTAACGAGAGACTGTGCGCTTCTCCACCCCGTGGGTCAAGCCTTGGGACGGAAGTTTCCTCACGGTCGGCAGAGCGTGGCGAGAACCCGTCGGCCCCTGTCACCCAGTCCTCTGGCTGCCTCCCGCACCGCGCTTCTACCGTCGGGACACAGGCCGGTGACCACCGGCAGCCCTTACTGCGGAAGACGCCACATGCACGTCCAGATTGTTCTGTTCGACGGCTTCGACCCGCTCGACGTCGTCGCTCCCTACGAGGTCCTGTACGCCGGGGGCACCGCCTCCGGGGGCGCCGTCACCGTGGAACTGGTCTCGGCCGAAGGACCCCGGGACGTCGTCAGCGGAACCGGGGGCCTGATGTTGCGGGCCACCGGAACAGACGGCGGCGAGTTCACCGGAGTCGCGCACGGCGCGGGCGAGGAAGTGCCCCTTCAGGATGTCGTCGTCGACGGCGATCGCGTCACCTGGAAGCAGGCGGTCACCAAGCCGTTGCGCCTGAACCTGACCTTCGCGGTCACCGTCGAGGGCGACGCCCTCACCGGTATGTCGCGAGCCGGTCGCCTCCCGGCCTCGAAGGTCACCGGTCGACGTCGGGTCACCGGGACGGACTGACCTGCCCGGCCCAGCCGCTCCACGCCGGGATCGCCTCGCACGCCTCCCGCCAGGCGGCCGGGATGCCACCCGTGCCGGTGCGGGCCGCGACCACACCTCCGGCGATCGCGCAGGTGGTGTCCCGGTCACCCCACCCGGCGACGGTCTGCCACAACGCCTCGGGCAGATCGTCCAGTTGACCCGCGGCGGACCACAGGGCGAACGGCACGGTGTCCGGAGCGGAGATGAGCGTGCCCGAGCCCAACACGGAGGCCGCGTGCCGTACCGACGTCCGCTCGGAGAAGTTCGCGGCGACCAGCAGGCCGGAGCGGACATCGCTCTCCGGCACGTGCGAGGCGACCTCCCGCAGGAACTCGGCGCGTGGCGCGGCCTGTTGACCCTCCCCGGCGGCCGCGAGCGCGGCGGCGACCGCCACGGCCACCGCACCCGCGACGGCCTCCGGGTGAGCGTGCGTGGTCAGCGCGGACAGCCGGGCCTGCTCGGTGGCGGCCACCAAGTCGCCCCGGAACCAGGCCCCCAGCGGGGCGACCCGCATCGCGGCGCCGTTGCCGTAGGAGCCCTGTCCGCCGAACTGGCCGGTGGTGACCGCCTGCCAGTCCTCGCCGTCGCCGATGCGGCGCAGGATGCTGTGCATCGACGGGCCGTACCCCCGACTCGGGTCCCGCTCGTACTCGGCGGCGAACTCCCTTGCCAGGGCGTCCGGTTGGACCTCCCCGTGGGCCAACAGGTGGGCGAACAGGACGAACGCCATGGCCGAGTCGTCGGTCCACGACCACGGCGCGGGGCGCAGTTCCCGCGCGGCCAGCAACTCCTCGGCGGCCTCGTCGGAACGGGTGAACCAGCCGTCACCGAAGGCGTCTCCCGTCACCAGGCCGTCGAGGGAGGCGTGGGCGTGGTGCGGACTGCTCATGGCGGGGCTCCTGTTGATGATCGGCGGGCACCGCACATCCTAGTTAGGGTGCGTGGATGGAGAAGATCCTGGTGGTCGGGGCGACAGGTGCGGGCAAGTCGACGCTCGCGCGGGCCGTGGGCGAGCGGCTCGGCGTGCCGTACCACGAGATGGACGCCCTCTACTTCACCGGCCCCGACTGGACTGTCAACCAAGGCCTTACCGAGGACGTCCTGCGGCTCACCTCCGAACCCCGCTGGATCATCGACTCGATCGGCTCGCCCGAAGTCCGTGATCTGCTCTGGGAGAAGGCCGACACGGTGATCTGGCTGGACTACGCGCGACGCGTGATCATACCCCGGGTGCTGCGCCGTTCCCTTCGGCGCACGGTCACCCGCGAGAGCATCTTCGGCGGCAACAGGGAGACGTGGGCGGGCTGGCTGAGCCGGGAACACCCGGCCTGGTGGGCGTGGTCCCAGCACGCGGGGCGGCGGAGTGAGATCGAACGCCGTATCCGCGAACCCCGCTTCGCTCCCCTCGCCGCGCACCGGTTCGCCCAGCCCGACGACACCGCCGCCTGGCTGGCGACTCTGGGATGAAGAGCCCGGTCAGAGGAACGGCGTGCCCGCGTCGAGGCCGGACAGTACCCGGCCGTACAGCTCCAGGTTGGTGGTCGGGTTGACGAAGGAGTGCAGGTTCAGGGCATGCAGGTCGCGTACGGCTCGCTGGACGGGGACGTCCCGGTGGAGGGAGGACGCTCCGGAGGCGGAGGCGATGAGGTCCACGGCCTCCTTGCACAAGCGTGTCGTATAGCCGCTCTGCGCGCGGATCCTGGCCCGGTCCGCCTGCGTGTACGACGGGTCGCCGTTCTTGGTCGCGGCCTCGATCCGGGCGACGAACTCGCCGGTCAGCAACTCGGCGCAGGAGATCTTCATCTCCGCCTCGGCGACCTGGAGATGTGTGACGCCCGCCTCGTGCTGCCGCTCGTGGAAGGTGTACGTGATGCCCCGATGGTGGATGCGCTCGGTGAACTCCGCGAGGGCGGCCCGGGCCAGGCCCAGCGCGTTCGGCGCCGTCCAGGCACAGAACAGCAGCAGCACCGGCATCCGGTAGAAGGGGTCGTCCGCGTTGGCCTTGGAGGGTGACTCGCCGCGCAGCAGAGGCCCTACGGGCAGCACGCGGTGCGCGGGAACGAACACGTCCCGTGCGACGACGCTGTTGCTGCCGCTCCCAGCCAACCCCGAGACGTACCAGTCGTCGAGGATCTCCAGATCGGACATCGGTACGGCGGTCCACAGCATTTCGGGCGGGCCACCCTCGGACTCGACCCGGGCCGTCAGGAGGTGCCAGTCGGCGTTCTGGCAACCGGTGGCGAAGGCCGAGGTGCCGTTGACGACATAGCCGCCGTCCGTCGCGACCGCGACGGCGTCCGGGATGAGCGTGCCGCCGACCCGGACGTCCGGGCTGGTGAAGATCTCGTCCTGGGCCTCGTCCGGGAAGAGCGCGGCGATGTACGAACACCCGGCCTGGTTCAGCGCCATGAAGCCGGTCGAACCACACCCGGCGGCGATCTCGCCCAACACCTCGACCTGCGTGCTCAACCGGCTCTGGTAACCGCCGTACCGCCGGGGGACGTTCATCCGGTAGACCCCGGCGTCCGTCAGCGCCGCCACCGCTTCCCCCGTCACCCTTCTCTCCTGCTCGGTGCGCAACGCGTGCTCGCGGAAGAGGGGTTGGATCGCCTGTACGCGTTCGACGAGGCCGGTGTCTGACGGGGGCGTGGATAACGGAGCCATGGACGACCTCCGGACGCGACGGGCCCTCACCGTGACGCGGATCGGGTGAGGTGTCAACGCCCTTGTTGACAGGGGCCGTTCATGAGCGAGGGTCCAGGGAGCGGTAGAAGTCGAGGTGGCTGCGGGCCGCCGCGTCCCACGTGTGGCGGGCGGCGAGGGCACGCCCGGCGGCGGCGCGGGCCGGGTCCACGGTCGTGAGGGCATGGCCGAGTTCGGTGGCCAAGTCCGGCGGTGTGGCGGCGAATTGAGCGGCTCCGCCGAACACCTCCCGCAGCACGGGCAGATCCCGTACGACCAACGGGACACCCGCCGCCAGCGCCTCCATGGCCGCGAGACCGAAGCCCTCCTTGAGCGACGGGAACGCGAACGCGTCCGCCGCCGCGACCAAGGCCGGCAGCTCGTCCTCGTCGACCTGCCCCAACACCACGGGATCTACGGCCAGTTCGGCGGCCCGGGCCTCCCAACCCGCCCGGTAGTCGCGGTAGTCGAAGAGCGTCTCGCCACCCGCGATCACCAGCCGGACGTCGGGACGGGCGGTACGCAGGAGGGCGTAGGCCTCCAGGAGGTCCAGTGAGCCCTTGCGGGGTTCGATGCCGCCGACGGTGAGGACGTACGGGCCGAGGCGGGCGCGCCAACTCGCCCGCGCGGCAGGGTCGGTGGCGGCGAAACGGTCGTACGCCACGCCGTTGGGGATGACCTGCGCCTCGATGCCCCAGCCGGCCGCCAGTTCACCGGCGACGGCTTCCGACACACAGACGTGCGCGTACGGTTCGACGATCGCGCGCTCGTGGCAGGCGGCCAGTTCGGGGGTGGTGAAGTGGTCGAGGTGGTGGACCGTGCGGACGCAGCGGCCGGCCGCGTTGGCGCTGATGCAGTCCTGGGCGTGGACGACGTCGTAGGGCGTGGGGTCGAAGGCGGTGCGGAGGGTGGCGATGGAGCGCAGGATGCGTGCGCCGACCGTCTCCTCGGGCGGCCCGTCGGGGAACGGGACGATCTGGAGTCGAACCGCCGGGTTCACCGGGCGGAAGAAGCCCGCGTCGCCGCCCCGGCCCAGGGTCCACACCGTGACGTCCTCGCCGAGCGCCGCGAGGGCCTCCGCGAGGGCGAGGGTGTGGACGACCCCGCCGCGCGGCTTGGTGGAGTAGCTGAGCAGGGCGATCTTCACGTACGGGACTCCCGGTAGGCGTCGGGACGGCGTTCGTCGAGGTGGCGCAGCACGCGGCGGGCCCGGTCGGTCTCGGCCGCGACGTCGATCTCGGCGACGGCGAGGCCGGCCTTGGACCAGGTGCGGGCGAGGATGTCGCCGCCGGGGCCGACCACCTTGGCCTGGCCGAGGAAGCGCATGCCGCCCATGGCGCCGGTCTGGTTGGAGGAGGCCAGCACGACCTGGTTCTCGGCGGCGCGGGACTGGTCGTAGAGGTCGAAGAGGCGGGCCTGGCGGTCCTGGGCCATGCGCGGGGCGCGGTTGGTGATGCTGGTGGGCCAGGCGGAGAGGCAGGCGAGGATCTCGGCGCCGTCCAGGGCCAGTGAGCGGGCCGACTCGGGGAACGTCTTGTCGTAGTCGATGAGCATGCCCAGGCGGCCGACCGGGGTGTCGAAGGCGTCGAAACGGTCCCCTGCCGTGTACGCGGCGACCTCGCCCGCCGGGAGGTGGACCTTGCGGTGCCGGCCGAGGACGCCGTCGCCGCTGACGCAGACGGCGCCGCCCAGGCGGCCGCCGAGCAGGTCGCTCATGAAGGTGGAGGTCTCGGCCTCCACGTGCTGTTCGTGGGACGCGGTGCGGATGACTGTCGAGAAGGAGTCCATGGGCCCTATCCTCTAAGGTAAGGCTTACCTAAGTCAACAGGTTTGCCGACACCCTGTCGGTAAAAGAGTACAAGAAAAACGGCCCGCTCCACGAGAGAGCGAGCCGCCGCGATTTTTACGGGATCGTCGTGATCCTTACGGGACCGTCGTGATCCCTACGGGAGGGTGAGAACCTCCGCCCCCGTCTCCGTCACCACCAACGTGTGCTCGAACTGGGCCGTCCGCTTCCGGTCCTTCGTGACGACCGTCCACCCGTCGTCCCACATGTCGTACTCGTACGTCCCCAGCGTCAGCATCGGCTCGATCGTGAACGTCATCCCGGGCTGGATGACCGTCGTCGCGTGCGGGCTGTCGTAGTGCGGGACGATCAGGCCGGAGTGGAAGGACGAGTTGATGCCGTGGCCGGTGAAGTCCCGGACCACGCCGTACCCGAAGCGCTTGGCGTACGACTCGATGACCCGGCCGATGATGTTGATCTGGCGGCCCGGCCTGACCGCCTTGATCGCGCGGTCCAGGGACTCGCGGGTGCGCTCGACCAGCAGCCGGGACTCCTCGTCGACGTCACCGACCAGGTAGGTCGCGTTGTTGTCGCCGTGCACCCCGCCGATGTACGCCGTCACGTCGAGGTTGATGATGTCGCCGTCGCGCAGCACCGTGGAGTCCGGAATGCCGTGGCAGATCACCTCGTTGAGCGAGGTGCACAGGGACTTGGGGAAGCCGCGGTAGCCGAGCGTGGACGGGTAGGCGCCGTGGTCGCACATGTACTCGTGCGCCACGCGGTCGAGTTCGTCCGTGGTCACGCCCGGAGAGATGATCTTCGCGGCCTCCGCCATCGCCCGCGCGGCGATCCGCCCGGCGGTCCGCATCGCCTCGATCGTCTCGGGGGTCTGCACCTCCGGCCCGGTGTACGGGGTCGGCGCGGGCTTGCCGACGTACTCGGGGCGACGGATGTTTCCGGGCACGGGACGGGTGGGGGAGAGCTCCCCTGGTACGAGCAGCGACTGGCCAGACATGCCAGCGAGTCTAACCAGCGGACATGGGGGAACATGGCCGTAGGGAAAGGAGCCGTTGATGGCCCTGTTCAAGAAGCGCACGGTCGGGAAGCCCGGCGAGTGGTACTACTGCCTCGAACACAAGAAGGTCGAGGAGGGGCCGGAGTGCCCCGCCAAGGACCGGTTCGGGCCGTACACCACCCGCGCCGAGGCCGAGCACGCGATGGAGACGGCCCGCGAGCGCAACCTGGAGTGGGAGAACGACCCCAAGTGGCACGACGCGGCCAAGACCGCCGACGACGACTGATCAGGCGTCGGCGGGGGCCGCGGGGGTCGTGGGAGTTGCGGCCGCCCGCTGCGCCTTCAGCCGTAGCGCGTGCTCGTCCGTCCGCGCGTCGTACGACATCAGCTTCGGCAGTCCTGCGGCCAGCAGCCCCACCGCGCCGACGCACATCAGCCCGCCCGCCCACACCGAGGTCCGCACCCCCGACAGGGCGGCCATCCCACCGGACCTGACCTGGCCCAGCTGCGGGCCCACCGAGTAGGACAGCAGCTCGATCCCGGCGAGCCGACCGCGCAGCTCGTCCGGGATCGTCTGGTTCCAGATGACCCCGCGGAAGATGCCGCTGACCATGTCGCAGCCGCCCGCGACGGTGAGGAACAGCAGCACCAGCCATACGTTGCCGACCGCGCCCGCGCAGGCGATCGCCGCGCCCCACAGCGCCGCCGCCAGCACCACCATCCGCCCGTGCCGGTGGATCCGCGAGGTCCAGCCGCTGGTCACACTCACCAGCAGGGCGCCGGCAGGGACCGTCGAGTACATCAGCCCCAGCGCCCACTCGGCGTGCAGATCGTCCGCGAGGAACGGCAGCACCGCCAGCGGCATCGCGAAGAACATCGCCGCGAGGTCGATCGCGTACGTCCCGAGGAGTTCCTTGCGGCTCCACGCGTACCGGGCGCCCTCCGCGATCGACCGCAGCGACGGCTTCTGCGCCTCGTGGGCTCCGGGGGAGGCGGCGATACGGAAGATCAGGACGACGGATACGGCGAACGTCAGCGTGTCCGCGGCGAACGCGTAGGGCAGCCCCGCGAACGCCACCACCACACCCGCCAGCGCCGGTCCCGTGACCCCGCCGACCGTCCAGCGCAGGGAGTTGAGCGCGGACGCGGCCGTCATGTGCTCGTGCGCCACGATCCGCGGCCACAGCGAGTCCAGCGCGGGCCGCTGGATCGCACCGAGCACCGAGGTCAGCGCCGCGATCACGTACAGCGGCCATACGGCGGGCTCCGGCAGCAGCGAGTTGAACAGCAGCGCCCCGCACAGCACGCCGAGCCCGACCTCGGTCCACACGATCAGCTTGCGCTTGTCCCACGCGTCGGCGAGGGCACCGCCGTAGAGCCCGAACACGATGAGGGGAACCAGCTCTACGGCCCCGATCGCGCCCACCGCCGCCGCGGAGCCCGTGAGTTCCTTGATCTGCACCGGGAGTGCGACGAACGTCAGGAAACTCCCGAAGTTCGAGACCAGCCCCGCCATCCAGAGCCTGCGGAAGTCGGCGGAGGCGTGCCAGGGGGCGAGGTCGGGGA
>NZ_JBLTJC010000072.1:0-36879 GCF_048158785.1 Streptomyces colwelliae
GCAGCCGCCGCTCGAAGCGGATCCGCCGGTGTTCCGCGTTGAGCACCGACGGCATGCAGCTTCGCAGCAACGCTCGGACGGCTTCCTGCCCTGGCGTGGCGCCATCACGGAGGACGCCCATGTCGCGCCGACGGCCTACGAAAGTGGTGAAGGCCGCAGGTAGATTTCCCGCTTCCGAGATCACGCCAGGCACCGACACCGTCCTCGCCAGTGCCGTCCGCGCGGACCGAGCGGACGGCTCTCTATCGTGACCTAAATATGATAAATCAGACTGCCGTGAAGGTTGGGTGGTGCGGCGAGTCGGGTGCTGATCGGTGAGAAGCGCCGGTGCTCTCTCTGGTGCCGCTCAAGCGTCGAGGCCAGGCTTCCCCCCTGCGGCGCCCGCCCGGTGCGAATCGGGGCGGGACACGCTGCCGGCGCGAAGGGCACAAACGCTCGGCGACGTGCCCGCAGGATCCAGATCCGGGCCGAGCACAAGGCGGACATCGGCGGCGGCGACCTGGCCCACCTCGACGACGACAGCTCCGCGATGCGCGACCTGCGTCACCGCCACAGCCACACGTCGTCGACGAGGCCCAGGACCTCGGCGCCGCACCCAGGAAGGTGCCGCGCTCCGTGGCGCATCCGGCCCGGACGACCCTGCGCACATCTGGTTCCGGCGGACTGCGGCCGAGGCCGGCCGACTCGTCGCTGCCGACTTGGCGGGGAGCGCACGGCCCGAGCGGCCAGTACGGTATCGGTCCGGTCTATACCTGCCATAGATGATCTCTCGTTCCCCAAGGCACTACTCAGCGGCGACAGTTGGACTTGCCCCCACGGCGTGCGCGTGCAATGGGCCTCCTTTCGGTACGGCGGGCGTCGACCGCCATCCCCCCACTTTCCCTTCGCATGGAGATGCAAGTGATGCGCAGCGAGTTGCAGGCGCTACGTGCAGGACACGTCTTCGACGGCGTCGACGTCAGGGGACCGGGCATGGTCCTCGTCGAGGACGGTGTGATCCGTGACGTCGACTTCACGGGAGCGGCGCCGCCTGAGCACGCTGTGGTGACGGACTTCGGGCCGGACAGCTGGCTGCTTCCCGGACTGATCGACGCCCATGTGCATCTGTGCTGGGACGGCACCGAGGATGCCGTGGCCCATGTGTCGTCCGACGACCGCGAGACCGTACTGAAGACCGCGCGTGCGGCGGCGGCGACCACACTTCGGGACGGCGTCACCACCGTCCGCGACGTCGGCGACCGTGACTATCTCTCTCTCGCGCTGCGCGAGCAGATGTCGCCCACGGAACGCCCCGAGATCGTCGCCGCGGGGCCGCCGATCACCACCCGCGGCGGTCACTGCCACTTTCTCGGCGGCGAGGCCGAGGGCTCCGATGCGCTCCGGGCGGCTGTACGAGAACGTGCCGAGCGTGGCTGCGAGTTGGTGAAGGTGATGGCCAGCGGCGGCAACGTGACCCCAGGTTCCCATTCGCTGCATCAGCAGTACGACCGGGTCCGACCTGCGGCTGATCGCCGACGAGGCGCATCGGCACGGGCTTCGCGCGGCCGCCCACGCACATGCCGTCCAGGCGGTCACGGACGTGGTCGAGGCGGGCTTCGACACCGTCGAGCACTTCTCGTTCCTCACTCCCGAAGGCGTCGAACTGCGCCAGGAGGTGCTGGACGAGGTCGTACGACGAGGGACGTTCGTCAGCATGACGGTGGGGATGCTGCCCGGGATGCCGGTGCCCGTTCCGGCCATCGCCGCTCGCTTCGCCGCCATCATCGAGGTCATGAGCAAGATCATTGCCTCGGGCGCCCGGGTCGTTCCCGGGACAGACGCCGGCGTCGGTCCCGGGAAACCGCACGGCATCTACCCGCACGCGCTGACACATCTCGCCGAACTGGGAATGCCTGCCCGCGGTGTGCTGCGGGCCGCGACGTCCGAGGCGGCCGAGGCGGTGGGCCGGGCGGGGAGCAAGGGAGTGCTGCGTCCCCGGGCCGATGCCGACCTCCCTGGTGCTCGGCAGCTCACCCCTCGACGACATCGCCGCCGTCACCGACGTCCGCGCGGTGTACCGAGCAGGCCACCGGGTCCGCTGACACCCGCACTCGCACCCGACTCCGCACGCTACGAACTCCGCACGCTACGAAAGGACCGCAGCACATGCGCACGACCCGCCGGGCAGCCCTCATAGGCATGTCGGCCCTGCCCCTCGTCCTGGTACCGGGGGTGGCCCATGCCACGCCGAGTTCGGGAGTCTCGTCAACCACCCTCTATGAAGCGACGGTTGACGGCACGACGTACACACTGAAGCGGATCACGATCAGCCCCGGCGGTACGACCGGATGGCACTACCACCCCGGGACGGTGCACGGGATCGTGCTGGAGGGCACGCTGACCCACTCGGACGCGGACTGCGCGACCGACGGCGTGTACTCCTCGGGTGACACCATCACCGAACCGGCCGGACCGGACCACGTCCACATCGGCCGCAACCTGGGCAGCACCCCGGTCGTCCTCGACGCCCTGTACGTCGACTCGGCCGGCACCTCGCTCACAGTGGACGCGTCCAACCCCGGGTGCGACTTCCAGTGACCGGACGTACCGCTTGGAATCGAAGGGGGCGGCTCTGAACTCCGCTTGATGGCAGGTCAGTTGGGTGCACTGCGCCTGCCGGCCCGGCCGGTGGAGTCGGCCGATGACCTGTGTGTCAGTGCCAGCTCTGCTTCGTGGGTTGCTCCTCCAGAGCTGAGGCCGGGTCGAACAGGCACATGAGCAGGTCGATGGGCAGTCCGCGACCCGCTTGGCGTCCGGCGGTTCTCGACCTGCACGATCTGCCGCGCCGCCGCGTGGAGCAGCCCGGTCACCGTGAATGCGGTCGGGTCCGGCAGTGGCGGCGTGCCGATGATGAGGCCTTCCGGGCCGTGCTTGCAGCGCTCCAGCGCCTCTCGCCGCATGGCAGAGAATCCGGCCCCGACCAGGGCATGCCCACCTCCCGCCGCTTTCGCGATCAGGCCCTCCAGCAGGGCCTCGAAGGCTCAGGCGTCACGCCCTCGAAGTGCTCGCCCGCGGTACGGGCAGTACTCGCCGATCGGCAGGTGCGGCCCGATGAACTCCCAACCCCTATCCGTCAGTTGCACTCGCGTCACCCGCAGAGGTCTGCCGGCGCAGCCCCTCCCGCGCAGACAGACCTCGCGGATTGATCACGACGTAGAACGCACCCTAGTTTCCGTCAGCGGCCTTGGACAGGTGCGCCCATTCGGCCCAAGTCTCCAGACGCCTCCGGTATGCGGCGGGAACCTGCCGGGTGGGTGCCTCGCCGAAGAGCACGCGCAGCGGGGGCTGCTCCATATCGGAGAGTAGGAGGAGTGTGGCAGCGGCACCCTCGGGTCGGGCGGCCGATTGGACGAGCGTGCCCACCATGTCGGCCAGCGACGCACGCAGGGGTTCGTAGGCGGCCAGTGGACGCGCTACGGAGACCGGCGCATGGTGAATATTGGTGGCAAAAGCGCCGGGCTCGATCAGGGTGACCTTGATACCGAACGGCGCTACCTCCTCGGCGAGTGCTTCGCTGAGGGCTTCCAACGCCCACTTGGATGTGCTGTAGGCGCCCATGCCGCCCGCGGCGAGGATCCCACCGACCGACGAGATCTGGAAGATGTGGCCGCTACCCTGCTCGCGCAGGATCCGCAGGACCGCCTGCGTGACATGGAGCACGCCGAACAGGTTGGTTTCCAGTTGGTCGCGCAACTCCTGAACGCTGAGCTCCTCCACTGCGCCGTACAGGCCGTATCCGGCGTTGTTGACCACCACGTCGATCCGGCCGAACCGCTCCTTGGTGGCGGCGACCGCCTCGAACACCTGGGTGCGGTCGGTGACATCGACGCGTATGGGCAGCAGGGCGTCGCCGAACCGGTCGGCGAGGTCGCCCACCGCGGCGGTGTCGCGAGCGGTGGCCGCGACCCGATCACCGCGTTCCAGCGCGGCGCGTGCGAACTCGCGCCCGAATCCCTTCGAAGTGCCCGTGATGAACCAGACCTTGTTCATGATCTTTCCTCTGCGTGGGGGATGGGGGGAGGAAGTCAGGCTTCGCTGCGGTTGCCGGTCCGCGGCAGTCGAACGTCTCAGACAGTGAGGTACTGCTCGACGGTGGTCGGCCGGATCGAGGGGTAGCGGTCGTTCGCCAGTGCGTCGAGCTTGCCTTCGCCCGCCAGGTTCGCCCGGAGGTACATCAGCTTGAGGAACTCCAAGAAGTTGCCGGGGCCACCGGCCTGAAGTTCGGTGATGCGGTCGTCGAGGTCCGCCAGCGATCCGAGACGCTCGACGCGCAGCACCGTACCGGTGGCCTTCTCGTAGGCCGCGACCAGACCACGGAAGTCGACTCGGTCGCCGGCTATAGGAAGGACTCGGCCGATGGAGTTGTCGTCGAGGGCCGCCGCAGCTGTGTATCGGGCGGTGTCGTCCCAGGTGGTGTAGTCGACCGGCTGTTCGCCGTCGCCCCAGACGTACGCGGTCCGCTCCACCGGGTCGATGATGCGGTGGAAGTCGAACAGCACGTCGCGGGCGAGGAAGCTACCGCAGAGTACGTGAACCACTTCCACCTCGCCGCGCTCGGTGTCGGCCAAGTCCGCGAACTGGCGGCGCCAGTCGGCTGCCACGATCCGCCCGGGCCGCAGCTTGAACAGGTCCAGAGTGAAGGTCGAGGGAATGAGACGTCGCACGCCTGCGGAACGGGCCGCCCGCAGCAGCGCCGCCTGCCCGTCGACGATGACGTCGGGGCCGCCCTGTACGGCCGAGACCACGGTGGTCGCGCCGGCGGTGAACGCGGCCAGCGTGTCGTCGCTGACCGCTCCGAATACTCCTTCCACGATCTGAGCGCCGCGGCTCTCCAGGTCGGCGACCTTGGCCCGGCTCTCAGGCCGCACGAGCAGCCGCAGTTGCGCGTCCGACTGAGCGAGGACTTCGTCGGCGATGAGACCGCCCAGGTGTCCGCTGGCGCCCACAACTGCGATGACTTTGGTGCTCATGGTGTCTCTCCATGGTTCGGGATGGCGATGTTCGTCAAAGGCACGCAACACCTGGCAGAAACTTTTAAAATGCTAGGTGCTAGTAAAAACCTAGCAGCTTGTGCGATGGGTGCGGTAGGTAAACTCCGCCCCATGGCGAAGGCGGAACACCTCGGACACCTCGGACACGACGCATCCAGATGCGAGGCTGCGCTGGGCCGGGCGTTCGGCCTGCTCGGCAAGCGGTGGAACGGTCTGGTCATCGCGATGGTGGGCAGGGGACCGATCGGCTTTGCCGAACTTCGCCGGAGGATCGGTGCGATCAGCGATTCGGTGCTGTCGGACCGGCTCGCCGAACTGGCAGAGGCCGGGTTGGTCGAACGGCGCGTCACCGATACGCGGCCGCCCGGCGTCCAGTACGGCCTCACGCCCGCTGGGGAGGCGCTGCTTCCGATCCTCGAACAGATCGCCGTGTGGGCGGGCGATCACCTTGACTGACGGGTACGGTCGAGGTGACCGGCGACTCGCAACACCACCGCACCTCGCCCCCCTCCGTCTGCTGTGACGAAGCGTCGGTGACTGCCGGTCATAGCGGCGGGTGCTGCCGCCGTCCGCGAGGATGAGCTGCCCTGTGATGAACGCGGCGTCGTCGGAAAAGAGGGACGCCACGACGCCCGAGGCATCGGCCGGCAACGGTTGTCGCGGTCCAGTAGTCCGATGACGTGATGTCTGACGATCAGCTCCGGAGGCTTCCAGGTCCGGCAGGAACGCCATGGAGGCCAGGAAAGCGCCGTCAGCGTCGGCGGCGAACCTGCGACGCCATTCGAAGGCCACGTGCTCGATGTCGGCCAGCAGCACGACGGCGGCGTTGTTCACCAAGTTGTCGGTCGCGCCGAGTTCGCAGCGGACACGTGCTGCGAATACGTGGATGCGCCATGGTCCGAGATGTCGACCTTGTTGCTGCCCCCCCCGTCACGACGGCTTTCTTGCTCGTCAGGTCCAGCCATGGCTTGTCTTTCCTGCCGGCGCTCGAACTGAACCGGGGCGGCGCGCGGCCTCAAAGCGGCGGACAGCCTCGGTTAGGCGATCACTCATGAATGGTGCATGCAGAGATCGCCGCCAGGGATGTTCTGTTCGTCTGATGAACATGTCCATTGAGCGTGACGGGGTCGCTTCCTACCTTGTCGCTGCTCGGCACTGGCCGGTCACCACGCCGAGCGACCTGAATCAGGTTGGTCGCAGAGCCACGCGGAGGCGGTCCGCGCAGGCCCCGGGGCGGTTCGGCGGCGGTGTTGCCGCATGGCCGTACAGAAGCATCCCCAGCAAGGTCCGGCGGTGAACGCCGGTTCCGACAGCAGCGCGCGACGTCGCGCGCAAGGAGTCGTCCATGGTCCAGATCGATTCACCCGCCGAGGCAAGCGGGGAAAGTGGCAGATACACCCTGAGGCCGGGCACGCTGGCCGCGGTGGTGCTCGCCGTGTGCCTCTCGCAGATGGCCCTTTCCGTCCCCTCGCTCATCACCGGGCTGATCCAGCAGGATCTCGCGCCGTCCTCGGCCCAGTTGACGTGGATCGTCGACGCCTTCTTCATTCCCGTCGCCGCGCTGGAACTGGGCTTCGGCGTGTTCGGTGACCTGTTCGGCCGTAAGCGTCTGCTCGTCTGGGGAGCCGTGCTCATCGTCGTGGGCTCGGCGGTCGCGGTCCTGGTGCCTGGTGAGGGGTCGTCGACGGACACCCGGGTGACGATGCTGATCATCGGCCAGCTCCTCAGCGGCATCGGGGCCGCGGCCATCTTCCCGACGAGCCTCGCCATGGTCGCGGCCGGCACCCACACCACCGCCACCCGCGCGCGTGGCGTGGCGGTCTGGGCCGCCGCGCTCTCGATCGGCGGCTTCCTCGGACCCCTGCTGGCAGGCGTCGCCGCAAAGATCCACACCGGCTGGGACGGGACCGGGAACTGGCGCTGGGCCTACGTCGGTGTCCTGGTCATCGCCGCGGTCAGCGCGCTGCTGTCGCTGGCCCTCGCCCAGAACTCCGATGCGCCCCAGGGTCGTTCCCTGGACTGGCCGGGGCAGATCACCGCTGCGCTCGGCCTGTTCGCCCTGCTGTACGCGGTGATCCAGGGCCCCGAGAGCGGCTGGGGGAGCCCGCAGATCGTCATCGCGTTCATCGCCGCGGGCGTCTTCCTCGTACTGTTCGTCTTCGTGGAGGGCCGGGTCGCCCAGCCGCTCCTGCTCCTGAGCGCCTTCAAGAACCGGGCGTTCGCCGTCAACTCGGTGGTCACCCTGGTCGGCATGTTCGGCTTCCTCGCGATCATGTACTCCACCAGCATCCGCCTCACCACCGTCCAGGGATTCAGCCCGCTGAAGAGCTCCATCGCCTACCTCTTCTTCGGAGGCATCGGCCTCGTGCTGCTGCCCCTCACCTCGAAGCTGCTGGAGCGCTACAACCCCCGGTGGGTCCTCTTCGCGGGCCTGATCCTCATCGGGGTCGGCGGGCTGTGGTTCGCCGGGGTCCCGGCGAGCGACCGGGCGCTGGGCTCCATCGTCGGGCCGCTGATCCTCGCGGGCACCGGCTCGGGACTCGCCTTCGCCGCGATGAGCGCGGTCGCGGTCAACGCGCTGCCCAACCACCTCGCCGGGATGGCGAGCGGTGCCACAAGCACCTTCCGGGACCTCGGGTTCGCCTTCGGCCCCGCGATCGCGGGCGCCGTCGCCCTGGGCCAGGCCGCAAAGGAGATGGCCCGCGAGGTGGCCGGCAATCCCGCGCTGAGCAAGGCGTACGAGGCTTTCCAGGCCGCTCCCGCCAACGCTCCCGCGGACCAGAAAGCGCAGCTGGAGGCCGCGGTGCATGCGGTTGCCTCGGGACCGCTCGGCGCCAACTCGGTTCCGGCGACCGTCACTTCGCCGGACGGCCAGGTCATCCCCTTCAACCCGCTCAAGGACGTCGCGTTCGACGCTCTCAGCAACAGCTACTCCCACGCGTACGTGCTGGGCGGCGTGGCCGCTCTCGTGGCCGCAGCACTCATTCTCGCGAGCGGGCGCGGTGGTCCGGGAGAGACGCATCTCGACGACGACCCGCACACCCTCGACGACTGACCGCTAGACGAACCGGCCGGTGCTCGACCAGGCAGCAGGTCGGCCAGTAACGCCAGGGCGCCCGCCGCGACTCTCCTCCCCGGGAAGAGCCACCGCGGCGGGCGACGCCGTACCACGCACAACGATCACACGACCCACTCGGACAGGAGTCGGACCATGACCCCCACACAGTCAGCGCCGAGCAGTACGGGCGACCTCCACATGTCGGACACGGTCGCGGAGGCAGAGGCGGCGTGGCTCGTCGCGATCACCAAGGGGGACGAGGAGCAGCGCGCGCTCATGCTCCCCGACTGCGTGATCGTGCACGGGCCGGTCGGGAACATCCACGACCGCGAGCGCTTCCTCACCTACAACGCGTCGATGGGAACCACCCTCGAAGCCGGGACCAGCGAGGTGACGTGCCGGGAGCGAGAGGGGCGGGCCATCGTGACGTGCTTTCAGAAGATGAGCATCCGGCGCATGCCCGACCTGCCGTCGTTCCTGGTGCAGGCGGTGGCCACCCGGGTGTGGTTCGCCACCGACGAGGGATGGCGGCTGGGCCACATGCAGCTCTCCCGGCGGCAACCCGCGTAATGACACCCCGGTTTCCCCGCCGCGTGCGAGGTCACGACGTACGAATGGGGATGCCCGGCCGCCAGCCGAGGCTCCGGGACAGCCCCAGTCCGCTCGCGACCAGCGAGGGAACGGCCGCCTGCAGTTTGATCGAGCCGGCGGCCACCACGACGGACAGTGCGGCGACGACCTGGCCGCGGCCGTCGACGATGCGTGTCGCGACCGACTCGGCGCCTTCGCTGAGCTCCTCCTTGACGACAACCGTTCCGGTCGAGCGACAGGACGCCAGTTCGCGACGGAGTTCGGCCGGGTCCACGATCGTCCTGGGAGTGAAGCGCCGAAGTCTGCCTGCCAGCACCTCGTCGATGAACTCCGGACTGCTGTGGCTCAGCAGCACCTTGCCGACACCCGAACAGTGCAGCGGCAGGTGCCCGCCGACCTGCGAGGTGAGCCCGACGGCGTTGACCGCCGACAGACGCTCGATGACCACGGCCTGGTCGCCCTGCAGGACGGCCAGCTGCACATGCTGGCGCAGAGCGGTGTACAGGTCCTCGACGAACGGCTGGGCGGCGCTGCGGAGCGTCTCGGCGCGGGGCGCGAGCGTGCCGAGACGCCACAGCCGCAGACCGATCGCGAACCGGTTGTCGCTGGTGCGCTCCAGCGCGCCGGCCTCCACGAGTTCGAGGGTGAGGCGCCGCGCGGTGGCGTGCGGAATGCCGGTGCGCCTGACCAGGTCGGCGAGGGTCAGCTCGGTGTGGTCGGGGTCGAAGGCGAACAGCAGGTCCCACAGCCGGGAGCTGACCGTCCGGCCGGGCTCGTTCGCGCGAGGCATGGGCCTCTCCTTCATCGTTTCCAGGTCCGGTCAGCCTACCTTTCATGTTCGTTGGATGGATATAGGAGTTCAAACAACGCGCAGTCTGCCGGAATCTTGCACGTAGCCAGTCACCACCTCGCTTCGAGGTCCACGGGAGTGAAAGACCATGAGTACTGACAACGGCCCCAAGATCGCGATCCTCGGTGGTGGCATCGGGGGCCTCGCCGCCGCGGCGTTCCTGCGCGACCAGGGCTTCGACAGTGACGTCTACGAGCAGGCGTCCGCCCTGACCGAGGTCGGCGCCGGTCTGGTGATCGCGCCCAACGCCGCCCGTCTGCTGCGACGTCTCGGCGTCCTAGACCGGTTCATCGAGCGCGCGGTCCGGATGGAGATCGGCTGGGAGTTCCGGCGCTGGCAAAACGGCACCGTTCTCTCCGCGGAGAACCTGGAGGCGGGGTGCATACGCCTGTACGGCGAGCACACCTACGCCGCCCACCGCGCCGACCTGCTGGAGGCGCTGAGGTCGGCCGTCCCCGAGCGCTCCATCCACCTCGGCAGACGCTGTGTGTCGGTCGAGTTCGAGGGCGACCAGGCTGTTCTGCGGTTCGAGGACGGCGAGACGGTTCGTCCGGACGTCCTCGTCGGCGCCGACGGGGTCCACTCCCGCGTGCGCGGTGCCATCGTCGGCCCGACTCAGGCGCGGGAGTCGGGCATCTGCGCCTTCCGGGCCCTCGTACCGGCGCACAAGGCACCCGACTTCGCGAAGCGGCGGGCCCAGACCCTCTGGATCGGCCCCGACCATCACCTCGTGCACTACCCGGTCTCCGGCGAGGACTACGTCAACCTCGTCGCCTTCGCGCCGGCCGGCGCCGACAGCGTGGAGTCCTGGACGGCCACTGCGACGGTCCAGGAGCTGCTCGACGAGTTCGCTGGCTGGGACCCCCGGCTGGTGGAGCTGATCAAGTCGGCCGAGACGCCCGGGCGCTGGGCGTTGCTCGACCGTGAGCCCCTCGACCGCTGGAACCGTGGCAACGCCACCCTGCTGGGCGACGCGGCCCACCCCATGTTCCCGTTCTTCGCCCAGGGCGCGGCCCAGGCGATCGAGGACGGCGCCGTTCTGGCCCTGTGCCTCGCGGCGGACCCGGACAACCCGGTCGCGGCCCTGGCCCGTTACGAGGAACTGCGCCGGCGCCGCACGGCCCTCGTCCAGGAGGTCTCGCACGGAAGGTCGCACATCAACCACCTGCCGGACGGCCCCGAGCAGCAGGCACGCGACCTTCGGTACTCGCAGGCCGACATGCTCAGGGAGAACGGCTGGATCTACGACTACGACCCGGAGGTCGCCGTCTCATGAAGATCACTGCGGCGGTTTCGCGAGAGAGCCGGACCGTCCCCGAACTGGAGCAGGTCGAACTCGGTGAACCGAGGCCGGACGAGGTTCTGGTGCGCGTCGTGGCGACCGGCATCTGCCACACCGACATCAATGCGCACAACGGCCGTGGGGTTCCCGTTCCACGCCCGATCGTGCTCGGACACGAGGGTGCGGGGGTCGTGGCGGCGGTCGGGGCCGGCGTGACGCGCCTCGTCCCTGGTGACCACGTGGTGCTCTCCGGCAACTCCTGCGGTGCGTGTCCCCGCTGTCTCGACGCGCGGCCCACCTACTGCCGGGAGGCGATGCGGGTCGCCTTCGGCGGCGCGCGACTCGACGGCAGCTCACCGATCACCCAGGATGGTGACCGGATCGCGGCGATGTTCTTCGGCCAGTCCTCCTTCGCGACGTACGCGCTGGCACCCGCACGGAGCGCGGTCCTCCTGCCGAAGGACGTCCCGCTGCACCTGATGGGACCGCTCGGCTGCGGTGTCATCACGGGGGCGGGTTCGGTCCTGGAGTCCTTCCGGCTCCGCCCCGGACAGTCGATCGCGGTGTTCGGCACCGGAGGCGTGGGGCTCGCCGCCATCATGGCGGCCCGTCTCGCGGGCGCCCGGCACATCGTCGCCGTCGACATCAACCGGCCCCGGCTCGACCTCGCCCGCGAGCTGGGAGCGACGGACACCGTGCTGGGCGGCGCAGGTGCCGTACAGGCACTGCGGGACATCGACCCGGACGGCTTCGACTTCGCGTACGTCACCGCGGACGCACCGTCCGTCTACAGGACCGCGACGACGTGCCTCGCTGTCGAAGGCACCCTCGGCTACGTGGCGGCACCCGCAGGCGAATGGATTCCGGACACCGGCTTTCTCCTCGCCGGGGGCCGCAGGCTCCAAGGGATCATCGGAGGCTCGGCCAACCCCCACGTGCTGATCCCCCAACTCGTCGAGTACTGGCGGGCGGGCCGGTTCCCCTTCGACCGGATGATCGAGGAGTTCCCGTTCAGCGATTTCGCCCGCGCGTGGACGGAGACCGGGTCCGGACGGGTGATCAAGGCCGTGCTCAGGATGTCCGAAATCTGAGATCACTTCGGCCAACAGCCTGGTCGACGGGGTCACGCCCGGGCGATGACGATCAAGACATTGGCCGTCCAACGAACACAGCCATTGTCGTACCCCACGACCCCACCCAGACTGCGGCACGGGCGGCCCGAGATGCGGCCCGGCCTCAACGCCCCCTTGTCGAAACCCCTAGTACGTCCAGAGAGGCGGACCATCGCATGGCAACCGCAACCGGTAGTGGGCTCGTCGTCAGAACCTTGCGGCGAGCCGGGGTCGACGTGGCCTTCGGTCTGCCCGGAGCGCACATCGACGGCATCCTCCAGGACGCCCTGGACGCCAAGCTGCGGGTCGTCGACGTACGGCACGAGATGAACGCCGGCCACGCGGCCGAGGGATACGCACGGGTCACCGGACAGCTGGGCGTCGCCGTCGTCACTGCCGGGGGCGGCTTCACCAACGTCCTGACCTCGGTCGCCAACGCCCACCTGGACCGGACCCCCGTCCTCTACATCGCGGGATCGGCCCCGCTGGAGATGGACGAGGTCAACGACCAGCAGGCCGGGTTCGACCAGGTCGCCATGGCGGCCCCGGTGACCAAGTTCGCGCACCGCGTCACCCGTACCGAGCTGATCCCGCGTCTTGTCGCCCAGGCGATCCGTATCGCGCAGTCGGAGCCCAAGGGCCCGGTGCTCCTGGACATTCCCTGGGACGTCCTGCGCCAGTCGGTGGATGTCGACGAGGTCGTCGACGACTACCGCGTCGAGGTCGACGGCACCGGCGTCTCCCCGGCCGGTGCCGTCGACCGCATCATCGAGGCGCTCGGCACCGCCCGGCGCCCGATCGCGCTGGTCGGAAAGTCCTTCGTCACCGCCGAGGCGCGGGCACAGTTGCACGATTTCGCCGCCCGTACCGGAGTGCCCCTCTTCTCCGACTGGGAGGGCCTCGGGGCGATCGCCGGCTCCGCACAGCACGTCGGTCTTCTCCAGACCCTGGCCACGGTCCCCGAGGACGAACGTCCCGACCTGGTCCTGATGCTCGGGCTGCGCTTCGGCATGGCCACCCAGTTCGGCACCGGACGACTGCTCCCGAAGAGCGCGCGGATCTTCCAGATCGACCCCGACGGCCGTGAGCTGGGCCGGCTGCAGGATGTCGAACTCGGCGTCCAGGCCGACCCCATCGGCACCGTCGGCCTGCTGAACGAACGCCTGGGCGACAGCGACGTGCCTTCGGGACGCGAGGACTGGCTCACGGGCCTGCGGGACATCTCCGCCACCCGGCGGTCGGCGCTCGCCGACGAGACCGAGCAGCACGAGGACGCCGCGATCCACCCCTACCTCGCGGTCCGTACGATCGCCGAGAGCGTTCCCGACCAGGCCACGGTGGTCGTCGACGGTGCTCTGACCGAGCTGTGGCTCTCCGAGACGATCGCGCTCGCGCCGCTGGCCCACTACCTCGGCCACGGCTACCTCAGTGCGATGGGCAGCAACTTCGGTGTGGCGCTGGGGGCGCAGTACGCGCATCCCGACAAGGCGACGATCCTCGTCACCGGAGACGGTGCTGTCGGCTACAGCCTCGCCGAGTTCGACTCCCTCGTCCGGGCGGGGCTCCCGGTCGTCGTGATCGTGCTGAACAACCGGGCCTGGGGCGCCACCCTGCACACCCAGCAGTTCTTCTTCGGACAGGACCGCGTCACCAACAACCGCCTGGAGAACGGCTCCTACAGCGGTGTGGCCCGGGCCCTCGGCGCGGACGGCGTCGACGTCACCGACCTGGACCAGCTGCGCCCCGCGATCGAGGCGGCCCTCGCGGCCCGCCGGCCGACCTGCATCGACGTACGCGTGAGTCTCGCGCCCATTCCTCCGGAGGAGCGTGTCCTCAACGGCGGCGCTCCGTTCGGCGGCGTCGAGATCGACGCGTGAACCGCCACTCCTGACCCCCATGAAGGAGGATTCATGAACGCCACGACTGACACCGAGTCCCGCGACCCCGCCGTCGGGGACCGGCGCCGGCGGTTCCTCGGGAAGACCTGCCTCGTCACCGGCGGCAGCAGAGGACTGGGCCTGGCAGCCGCCCAGGCCTTCGCGCGGGAGGGCGCGCGCGTGGTCATCATCGCGCGTGACCCGGACCAGCTGAAGATCGCGAGCGGTCTCATCGGTGACGGCACGATCGCCGTCGCGGCCGACCTGTCCTCGGTGGCCGGCATCAAGGCCGCGCTCGCCGAGGTCGCCGGGGAGGTCGACCATGTGGACGCTGCCTACATCAACGCGGGGCACGCCGGCATGAAGCGCCTCGACGACATGGACGAAGCCACCTGGGACAGGGTGTTCGACACCAACGTCAAGGGCTCGTTCTTCCTCATGCAGGGCCTGAAGCCCTTGCTCGCACCCGGCGGGGCCGTCGTCTTCTGCGGCTCGGCGGCCGGCCGAAGGGCCAGCGCGGGAACCGCCGCCTACGGAGCCAGCAAGGCCGCACTGGAGCACCTGACGCGCATTCTCGCCGCCGAGGTCGTCGCCGACGGTATCCGCGTCAACATCGTCATTCCGGCCGGCATGAACACCGACATCGCCTCCCGTACGACGGGTCTGGCGCCCGGGGGAGCGGACGCCTTCCGGGAGCGGATCAGGCTCAGCACTCCCATGCTCCGCGAGGGTGAACCGGACGAACTCGCCGACGCCGTACTCTTCCTGGCCTCGTCCGAAGCCGGCTACATCACCGGTGCCTCCCTCGTGGTGGACGGCGGCATCACCAGCTTCATCCGCCCGTCGGCCTAGAGAGGACCACCACCGTGGAGTTCCCCTTCGGCCAACCGACCGACGCCGTCGTCCAGTTCGCGTACGCCGTCCCCGACCTCACCACCGCGATGCGCTGGTGGACCGGCCAACTCGGCGTCGGCCCCTGGTTCGTGAACCAGAGGATCGGCGGCGAGGGTTCCACCTACCGCGGCGAGCCCGGGAAGGCCGAGTTCGCCCTCGCGCTCGCCTTCTCGGGGCACATGATGATCGAGCTCGTCCAGACCCTCGACGACGAGCCTTCCATCTACAAGGACGCCTACGAACGCCACGGTTACGGCTTCCACCATGTCGCCAAGGTCGTGCCGGACGTCAAGGCGGAGGTCGTACAGCGCGAGGCGAGTGGGGCGGTGGTGCGTTTCCACGATGTGGCCCCGGGCGGCGACGTCTTCTTCCTGGACGGTGGTGAAGATGCCCCGGGGATGATCGAGCTGGTCCAGGACAACGAGATGACACGGCAGATGTTCACAGCTGTCTGGCGGGCGTCGGTCGACTGGGACGGGTCGCGACCCGTCCGGGACTTCGCGGAGTTGCTGCCGGACTGACCATGCTGCCATCACGAAGGAGGGGCGGTCCGGTCGGACCGCCCCTCCTTCGTGATGTCCGGGGTCTCGCGGTCACACACCCGTGGGCGCGAGAACGATGTCGAAGCGCACCCGGCTCCACGTGCCGTCGATGCCACGGCCGTCGGGTGTCGGTGTGCCGGCGGGCTGCCGCTCGAATCGCTTGATCAGGGAGTCCTTCACGCCGAACACGGTGTCCTTGAAGCCGATCGGGTCACCCTCGGGAAAGATGTGCGTCACCAGGGTGCGCGCGCCCTCGTGGGAGACCATGAAGTGCAGGTGGGCGGCGCGCAGCGGCGAACGGCCGACCGCGTCGAGCATCTTGCCGACGGGCCCGTCATCGGGGATCGGGTACGGCGTCGGCGTCAGGCCCCAGAAGCGGTACGTGCCGTCGGCCGCCGAGAACAGATGCGCCCGGCCTGCGCGCTTTCCGGCGTCGTACTGCACGTCGTACAGCCCGTCCTCGTCGGCCTCCCAGACCTCGATCCGCGCGCCGGAGAGCGGGGTGCCGTCGGTGTCGGTGACGGTGCCCTCGACCCAGCAGGGCTCGCCGGGGGCGCCGAAGGCCACGTCCTCGCCGAGTTCGATCCGTGGGGCGTCCTCGACGAAGAACGGTCCGAACACGGTCGCCTCCGTGGCGCCCTTGTAGGCCTGGTTGTTGACGTTGATCGTCTGCATGCTCGCGCCGAGGGTGTCGGACAGCAGGATGAACTCCTGCCGTACGTCGTCGGTGATGTGGCCGGCCCGGGTGAGGAACCCGATCGCCTGTCCCCACTCGTCCTCGGTCAGCCGGACCTCACGGATGAAGGAGTGCAGGTGCTTGACCAGACCGACCATGAGTTCCTTCAGCCGTGCGTCGTCGCAGGCGTCGAAGGAGGCGACGACATTGTCCACCAGCCGCTGCTCGACCGCCTGTTGGTCCGGCGACACCTCGCGGTGGATCGTGCCGGCGTCGTCGGTCCGGGTCGAGTCGGGGTTGACGTAGGTAGCCATGACGGCCTCTTTCAGCTGATCGGTTCGCCTGCCCACGCCGCCCGCAGCAGCAGGGTCAGGTTGGCGTGGGTGACGGGAGTGGGGTTGTTGGCCGGGATCGCCTTGATGATCGGCTCCAGTGCTTTGGCGATGCCGTCCTCGGGCATGCCGTAGTCGCGCAGCGCCTTCGGTGCGTCCAGGGCCCGGCGCAGGGCGGCCAGGCCGCCGTTCGCCGTCCGGGTGCGGAAGACCGTGCCGAGGGCCTGGGCGATCCGAGCCTCCGCCTCCGGGGCGTGCGGGGCGTTGAAGGCCAGTACGTAAGGCAGGACCACCGCGTGGGTCTGGGCGTGGGGGAGGTTGAACATGCCGCCGAGGACGTGGCAGATCTTGTGGTGCATACCGGAGCCGGCCGAGGCGAAGGAAACGGCGGCGAGGTAGGCGCCGTACAACGTCTGCTCGATGCCCTGGACGCTCGTCGAGTCCACCGCGACCGCGGGCAGGCCGGTCGCCAGCGCGCGGATGCCCTCCTGTGCCAGTGCCCGGTCGATCGGGTCGGCGCGTGGTCCCCACATCGAGTCGACGCAGTGGGCCATCGCGTTCAGGCCGCTGGCCACGGTCATGCCGCCGGGCAGTGTGGTCAGCAGAGTGGCGTCGTAGACGACCGAGGCGGGCAGCACCTTGTCGTCCACACCGGTGGTCTTGGTCTCGCCCTCGGTCAGGCCCCACACGTTGGTCGCCTCGGAGCCGGCGTAGGTGGTGGGTACCGCGACGATCGGCAGGCCGGTGGTCATCGCCACGGCCTTGGCCAGGCCCGTGGTCGAGCCGCCCCCGACGCTGACCAGGATGTCTGCGCCGGCGTCGGCCGCGGCCCGCCGGGCGCGCTCCGCGACCTCGACGGGTACGTGCATCACGACCTCCTCGTGACGCAGGACGACCGGGATCTCCTTGCCGATCGGGTCGGCCAGTTCCTTCTCGCGGTCCGACGCGATCAGCATGACCCTGGTACCGCCGAGGGCCTCGACCTCCGCCGCCACGGCGGCGGGCGATCCTCCAGCCGCGAACACGACCCGTTGGGGGAGGGTCTCGTGGGTGAACCGCATCAGGCTTCCGTCAGCCACTGCTTGCCTTCCGAGTAGAGCCGCTCGACCGCTGACCCGGTGAGGCCGGGAAGTCCCTGCTTGACCGTGAAACCTGTCTTGGTCTGCAGGTAGGCCAGGTGCCGGTAGCCGGCCGGGAACCGGTTGAGGAGGTCGGGGTCCAGCGTGAGCGAGGCGGCGGGGTCGACGACGTCGAGCCGGTCCTTCTCGTAGATCGGTTGTCGGCGTACGAGGGTCCAGTGCCCCTGGTGGCGGGCGAGGAAGTCGTAGAAGCGGCCGGTGCAGACGACGTCGACCTCGATGTCGTCGATGCCGGCGCGCTGGTTGATGGTCATCTTGGTCTGGGCGATGGCCCGGTCGCCGCTGATGTCCGCGGTGTGACCGCCGAGGAAATGGAGGATGCTGACTCCGTTCTCGAAGCCCTCACGACTGGCCTTGATGAAGTCGGTGGCGCTGCCCTGGAACCAGGTGGCGCTCATCCAGCCGTCGCGCGGGTGCCAGACCGTGGCGAAGCGGTCCCAGTCGCCGGCGTCGCGCCACAGCGCCCAGTTCTCGACGAGCTGCCGGATCTCGTGGCGGTCCTTGTCGCTCTGCGGCATCGCTGACTCCTTGGAAGGGCGGAGATCCCCGGTACGGGGGTCTCGGCAGAGAGACCGGAAGAACTCCTCCAGTTCCCGGTCGAGTTGTCGGGAGGCTTGCGTCTCCAGGGCGTCCGCCAGCCATGCGGCTCCCACCGCGGGGCTGAAAGCCGCGGCGAGGAACCACATCCGGGGGAGCGGAGGTTGCGGGTGGGGCGCACGGCAGTCATGTGTGCCCCACCCGCGGCCTCGTGTCATCAGATGGGGTAGTGGCGGGATCCGGACTGGATGGTGATCCAGCGCAATTCGGTGAACTCCTCCAGCGCGGCGCGGGAGCCGAAGCGGCCCCAGCCGCTGGCGCCGACGCCACCGAACGGCATCTGCGGCTCGTCGTGCACGGTCGCGCCGTTGATGTGGCAGATGCCGGACCTGATCCGGCGGGCCACGTCGAGCGCCGCGGCCGCGTCCTTGCCGAAGACCGCGGCGGAGAGACCGTACTTGGTGTCGTTGGCGACCGCGACGGCTTCGTCGGTCGAGTCCACCTCGATGATCGAGACGACCGGGCCGAAGGACTCCTCGCTGTAGATACGCATGTCCGGCGTGACACCGCGCAGCACGGTGGGCTTCACGAACAGACCGTCGGCCGTGCCACCGGTCAGGACCTGCGCTCCCTTGTCACGCGCATCCTCGATCAGCGCGACGACGTGGTCGCGGGCGGCGGCGTGGACCAGCGGGCCGATCTGCGAGCCGGGGTCGCTCGGGGGCCCGACGACCAGCTTGGCGGCACGCTCGGCCAGTCGGGAGGAGAGTTCGTCGGCGACACTCCTGTTGACGATCACGCGCTCGGTGGACATGCAGATCTCGCCCTGGTTCATGAAGGCGCCGAAGCTGGCCGCGGCGGCGGCCTCCTCCAGATCGGCGTCGGGAAGCACCAGGAAGGGTGCCTTGCCGCCGAGTTCGAGGACCACGCGGGTCAGGTGGCGACCGCCGAGTTCGCCGATGACACGGCCCACCTTGCTGGATCCGGTGAAGTTCACGCGGGTCACGGCGGGGTGGGCGATCAGTGCCTCGACGACGGCCGGACCGTCCGAGGGTGCGTTGCTGATGAGGTTGACCGCTCCGGCGGGCACGCCGGCGTCGTGCAGCACCTGGACGATGGCGGCCTGGGTGAGCGGCGTCTGCTCGGAGGACTTCAGGACCACGGTGTTGCCCCAGACCAGCGGCCACACGATGGCGCGCACGCCGAGGATCAGCGGGGCGTTCCACGGTGCGATGCCGACGACGACACCGACCGGCTGACGTACGCCGAGGGCGGTGAGACCGGGCACGTCCGAGGGGATGACCTCGCCGACGGCCGCGTAGGCCTGGGCCGCCGCCTCGACGAGCATGCCCTTGGCGACGTGCACGTTGAAGCCGCACCAGGGCAGGGTGGCGCCCATTTCGCGGCTCATGATGGCGACGATGTCGTCGGTACGTTCGCCGAGCAGGGTGGCCGCCCGCTCCAGGACCGACCGACGGGCGGCCGGCGGAAGACCCGACCACTCCGCGAGGGCGCCGGCCGCGGCGTCCACCGCGAGGTTGACGTCCTCGACGGAGGCCGCGGCGACCCGGGCGATCGGTTCGCCGGTCAGGGCCTCGGTCGTCTCGTAGTAACGGCCGTCCCGGGCCGCGACTCGCTCGCCCGCGATGAGGAGGTCGCTGGTCCGGACCGCGCCGGACGGGGGCGCCTCGATCTCAGTGGCTGACATGTGTTGCCTCATCTCCACGACAGCGGCTCACTGCCGCACGAAAACTGCATGTCGAACTCTCTTCGGCCGACGGCCTGCCCCGAACCCTCTTGTCCGTTCATCGAACAGCGGCGTGAGGACACGGCCGCCCGCCGTGCGGGATATCAGACCGGCGGCATGCGCTTGGCCTGGTGCATGTGTGCCAGGCGCCAGCCCTCGGCGGTCTCCTCCCACACGCGTGTCACGGCCTCCTGCACCGGGAACGGCGGGAGGTTCTCGTCGAAGACGATGTGCATCTCCTGGAGACACGTGGTGATCGCGGTGTTGCCGCGCACGGTGATGCTGAGCTCCTCGGCCCTCGCGAAGACGTGGCGTCGGCGAGTCCAGGTGAAGTGGGCGAAAGTCTTTGCATCGTCGATCTTCCCCACGGGACCGTGGACCGCCCGGCTGTCGTCGAGCATGAGGGCGGTCATGGCCTCCTCGCCCTCGGTGAGTGCCACGAGCCAAGCGGCCTCCGCCTGCTCGACCGCCTGAACTGCCTTGCTGGGTGCGGTGGTTGCCGTCGTCACAGGTCCAGCTCCAGAATCGGTGAGAGTGCTCGGGACGAGCACGTGGTGAACAGGCCGTCGGCGCGCTCACGGTCGGTCAGGACGTCGTCGCGGTGGTCGGGTTCTCCCGCGAGTACGCGCACGATGCACTCGCCGCAGATCCCCTGCTGGCAGGAGTAGGGGGCGTCGACGCCCTCCGCGAGCAGGACGTCGAGGACGCTCTCGCCGTCCTTGATCTCGTACTCGCCACCGGACTTGGCGAGCCGCACCGTGAACGCGCCGCCCGCCGTGTGTGCTTCGGCGTCCAGCACGGGCGCGAAGCGCTCCTTGTAAATCGCTTCGGCTGGCCATCCCGCTCCCTGCGCGGAGGCGATCACGAAGTCCATGAAGCCTCCGGGGCCGCACACGTAGACCGCCGTGTCGGGGTCGGGCGGGCCGAGGTCGCCGGCGCTGAAGCGCTGGTCGTCCGGGCCGTCGTCGAAGTGCATGCGTACGCGGGGGTTGCGTTCCAGCTCGTCGAGGAACGCCGCGTCCGCGCGACTGCGGGCGCAGTAGTGGAACTCGTACTCGGCGCCCGTGACCTGGAGCACGTGCGCCATGGCCAGCAGGGGAGTGATACCGATGCCGCCCGCCACCAGCAGATGGCGACGGGCTCGGTCCGAGATTCCGAACCTGTTGCGTGGCCGCGAGATCCGCAGCCTGTCACCCGCGCGGAGCCGGTGCATCCCGAGGGAGCCGCCGCGCGACGCCGTCTCGGCCAGCACGGCCAGCTGGTACCGGGTGCGGTCGTGCGGCGGCCCGCACAGCGAATACTGGCGGACCAGTCCGGCGCAGCCCTCACCGTCCAGGAGGACGTCGACATGGGCGCCGGCGGCGAACTCCGGGAGCTCGGCTCCGTCGGGACTGATCAGGTCGAGCACCACGATCCGCGCGGTCGCGTCGCGCCGGGCGATCACGATGGTGTCGAGCCACTCGTTGCTCATGGTGCTCGCTCAGATTCCAGCCGTGGCGTTGGCGTCGGCGTCGTTCGCCGGGCGTTTGCCGAGGGTGAACAGGCCTGACTGGTGGCGGTGGACCTCGGACGTGTCACGGACGATGTTGATCGGGTCGCGCCCGGCCTCGACGTCGTCGACCATCGTGAGCAGCATGCGGCGCAGCATGACGACACCGCGGTCCCCGGTGACCAGGGTCTCCTCGGAGTCGAGGGTGATCGCTCCCTGCGAGCCCTGGGCCTCCGCGTCACCGGGGAAGCGGTGGCGCTCCTCGTCGGTCAGCTCGTGGTTCTGCTTGCCGTTCTGGGTGATGCCGATGACGAAGCGGACCATGCGCTCGGGATCGTTCGTACGGATCGAGAAGAAGAGCCGGTGACTGGTGTCGTCCGAGGGCACGACCCAGAGCAGCTGGTCCTGCCGGTCCGGGGTCATCCGTACGTAGTCCGGCAGGCCGAAGACGTTGGGCAGGTGCTGCTCGACCGCGAAGCCGAACTCGGTTGCCCCGCCGTCCTCGCCCTCGACCTCGAACCGCTGGACGTACTTCACGCCGTGGTCGGTGCGCTCGTACGAGACACGCTCGGCGATGGTGGCCGGGTCGAAGAAGCTCTCGGGGTAGCCGAAGGTGCCGGTGCCCAGCATCTGGTACCCGCTGTGCGTGGAGTGCAGCCACGTGACGTGCGTCGGGTCGGCGCCGTTCTCGTACATGTTGAGCCAGCTGAAGTCCCCCGGCATACCGAGGACCGCCGCGTGCGGGACCGGCCAGCTCGCGAAGTACCTCTCGTCGTCCTCGAGGTTCTCCAGGACGTCGTAGCGGGGGAGTTCGGGCTTGAGGTCGGGCGGTCCCATGTAGACGAAGACCAGGCCGTAGCGCTCCTCGACGGGGTACCAGGGCTGACGGGCCGCGTCGCGCCTGCGCCCCAGGCTCGGCTCGCACGCCTGCTCGATACAGCGGCCCTGCACGTCGAACTTCCAGCCGTGGTAGCAGCAGCGGATGCCGTCGTCCTCGACGCGGCCGTAGAAGAGGCTGGCGCCACGGTGCGTGCAGCGCTCGATCACGACACCGGGGTTGCCCTGTCCGTCCCGGAAGACGACCAGGTCCTCGCCCAGGACGCGGGTCTTCTGCGGCAGGGCGCCGGCGACGAGCGTCTCCGAGCTGGCGACGGGGTGCCAGTAGCGGCGCAGTGCCTCGCCCATGGGCGTACCGGGCCCGACCTCGCGCAGACGGGCGTTGTAGGAGGGCTTCGGGCGGCCGTAGGCCGTGCCGGTGTCGATCTCTGAAGTGGTGGTCATCGTGCTGTCTCCCGTGCGGCTCGGGCGCACAACGCGTAGCGCGTGCAGGGGTGTGGCGGATCACCTGCGAGGGCACCGTGGTGTGCGGTCCTCGAATGGGATTGTGGATTCACATTCGCATTACGTCTCGTAGACGTCAAGAGCCGTGGTCGCGAGTGGGCCGGCAGGCATGCCGCCGGGGCGGATGCCGGCCGTGTATAGGCTGGGACGGTGAGTACCGAACCGTCACTCGATCTGCCGCCGGCGCAGCAGGCCCGCAGTCGGCTGACCCAGCAGCGGATCCTGGAGGCGGGTACGGCCCTTCTCGAACAGGGCGGTACCGAGGCGCTCACCGTCGCGGCCGTCGCCTCCCGGGCGGGTGTCTCGGTGGGCAGCGTGTATCGGCGGTTCGGTGACAAGGACCGCCTGATCGCGGCTCTGCAGCACGACATGATCGAGGAGTTCCGCGCCGACATCATCCGCCGCTTCACCCCGCTGAGTACGGACCCGACCGCGCTGGTCACCTCGGCGGTCACCGGGCTCACGGAGACCTACCAGGCGCACGAGCGGCTGATGCGCGTCTTCCTGGCCGCGGGTGCGACGGACCCCGCGGTGGCCCGGGTCGGCTCGGAGGCCGCCATCGACGCCGACCGCGTCTTCCGTCGCTTCCTGGAGCCGATCATTCCGATGATCGACGCGCCGGATCCGGAACGGCGCCTGGACGTCGTCTACCGCCTGATCTACGGGACCTGCCAGAACCGGGTGCTGTACGGCGATCTCTTTGAGTCCGACCGGCCGTTGACGTGGCGTCAGCTCACGGACGAACTGGTGAACGTCGCCTGCCTGTACCTGCTCGGCACGCCGGCGCGGTGAGTCCCGACCTGATGTGAATGCGAGCCCCCCTTCACATTCAGGTTCGGCGGCGACATACTGGGCTTCTGCCACGGAAGACGGCCGCTCGACCATGCGGTCGCCAGGGAAGGAACCGCCCATGCGAGAGCCGCTCAGCTACGAGATCGCCCACGGCGCCGCACTCGCCGCTCTGGAGGCAGGCAGGGCCGAGGGGCACAACGTGTGCGCTGTCGTGGTCAACCGAAGCGGCGTCACCAAGATTCTGCTCAGTGACGACGGCGTCGGCCTGCTCGGTGTGGAGACCGCGCGACGCAAGGCATACACCTCGGCCGTGAGCGGTGTTCCGACCGCCAAGTTCGCGGCCTTCGCCGCGTCCCCGCAGATGCGGGTGGCGCCTCCCCACCTGGTCGATGCCAACCTTCTGCCGGTCGCCGGCGGCGTGCCGATCGTGACGGCCGACGGCGAGGTCATCGGCGCCATCGGGGTGGGCGGGGCGGACGACACCACGGACGACCGCATTGCGAACCAGGCTCGTGACTCCGTGGCGAAGATCGTCGCGTAGGCCCTGTTCCTGGTGAGCCAGGGGCAACCGGGGGGCGTCGCCGGAGTACAGAGGTCCCTGGTTCTCAGATCACCGCACGGATGATTCCCACGGTACGCGCCAGGAGCAGTGCGGTCGGCTCGGTGGGCGACGGCCGGCTCCACGTGTGCGTCGGCCCCTGCCGGGAGAAGGTAGGCGACGTCGTCGAGCGCCAACGCGGTCACAGGTTCGGGTACGACGGCGACGCCGAGCCCGCCGGCCATGAGCGTGACCAGCGTTGATGTCTCGCCGACCTCGTGGCGGATGCGCGGCTCGACGCCGACGTCGCGCAGGAGGAACGGGCTGCATCAGTCGCGTCCACACGGACCACGGCGTCTTCGACGTCGGCCCCGAGGGTGTACGGATCCGCGAGACGTACGGCGTCAGCGCCGGCGAACTCGCAGAGCGCCTCGGCATAACGCTGCCTTGGCGTTTTCCGCGTAGCCGGGTACCTGCCTATGGCCTCGGCGCCTCCCCTGTAAGGGCGGCGCCGAGGCCATCGACGAGTCGGCGCTACTTTCCGCTGGTGATTTCGACGTACGTGGTGCCGGTGACCGGGCGGTGGTCGTAGGTGCCGGCGACCTTGGCGCTGCCTTCATAGCCGGGGCCCGGGACCAGCAGTTCCTGGTCCTCGGCGTAGACCTCGACGTTCAGCTTGGCGTGCTCGCCGGGGATGGTGACCTTCCAACGCGTGGGGTAGCTCTTGCCGCTGGCCGGGCTGGTCCAGCGGGTGGACTCGTCGGGCGTGAGGGTCGCCTCGGTGAGGGTCTGGGTGCCGTCGGGCTTCAGGATGGTCGCGAAGTTGTTCTTCTTGCCGTCGTACTGCTGGTTCCAGACGCTGACCTTGTCGCCGTTGGACAGGTTGAGGTTCATCCAGGACCAGGAGGCGCGACCCGTGGTGAGATCCGGCAGAGGTCCCCACTGGCGGTCCAGCCAGGACTGCCCGCGGACCTTCTCGGCGCGGCCGTTGAGGGTCAGGGTCCCGGAGGTGTCCACCGTGGGCAGGGCGTACTCGTAGTTCGAGTACTTCGCGTCACCGAACATGGGGAAGTATCCCGTCCCCAGGTTGTAGAGAACGTTTCCGCGAGGGCGCAGCGTGACGTCGATGGTCCCCTCGGGGACCTTGGCGCGCAGCTTCATCTCCTTGGCGTCGCCGGTCCAGGTGACGTTGCCGGTGTGGATGTCCACCCCCTGCTTGTCGGACAGACCCGTTCCGAGGGGGAGGGGGGTCTCCGACTTCGTGTACCAGCCCGTCTCCTCGTTGATCACCGACACCTTCGAGATGGCGCTGCCCTGCGTGCCGAAGTTGGCGTTGAGGTAGTGGACCAGGAAGCCGTACCGGTGGCCCCCCGCGGTCACGTGCGCGGTCAGGTACCAGGACTGGTTGGGCTGGTCGGGGTCGTAGGTGAGGCCCGCAGCAGGATCGACGAGGGTCGGGATGCTGGTCTGGGACAGCCCCTTCTGGGCGGCGATGGGGTGCGCCGCGGTCGAGTCGGCGGTCGTCGCGGTGGCTGTCCCTCCCGCGGCGAGGGTGATCGAGGCGATGAGCGCGGAGGCGACAGTGGCCGCACCGACGGTGGTCTTACGCATGATGGCTCCTTGTGCCGTTCCCTGAACTGGCGCGATCCGTTGTGTACGAAACGGTTTCGTACTATCCGAGGTCGCGATGCCGGGTTGAGGGAAATCTGCGTGGTGGGCAAATGGATGCTCCGCCCGGCGGTGCGGGCGGCTTCGTGCGGGCCCTCCGTGAGTGACCCGGATTAAATCCAACACCTGTAGGATTACCTCTTGCTCGCTCCGTGTCAAGCGAGGTCCCGGCGGGAACCTCGGTGTCGGATCCGGGGAGGTTGCTGACCCATTGCCGGTGCTCAAGCGTGAAGATCGGGACGGCTACGCTGGTCTGACTGGCGGGCACGCGCCCGTACAGCCGACTGAGGAGGATGCTTGGGAGACCAGCCGAGTACCACCCGACGCCCGGGCCGTCCCAGGGCGGATTCCACCGGCGTGCCGGCCGAGCGGGACGTCCTGCTCCGGGGCCTGGAGGCGTTCGCGACGCTCGGATACGACCGGGCGTCGGCGCGGGAACTCGCCCGCCGTCTCGGGGTCGGCCCCACCTTCATCAACGACCGCTACGGCTCCAAGGCGGCCTACTGGCGAGCCGTGGTGGACGCCGCGCTCGGGGCTCAACTCGAGGGCATGGTGCCGTCCGTCCCCGGGAGTGACGACGAGGACGTGGTGCGGCAGTTCGTCATGGAGTTCTACCGCGTCAGCGTCGGCCGGCCGTACCTCGCCATGCTGATGGCGGACGAGTCCGCACAGGACACCGAGCGGCTGGACTACCTCTACCGGCGTTACATCGAGCCGACGCTCGCCCTCGTCGTGCCCAGCATCGAGAGGCTGATGGCCTCCGGTGGCATGGCGCGGGTCCCACTGGACGTTGTGGTCTTCGCCATCATCGCTCCCGTGTCAGGGCTGGTCCAGGAACCTCTCGCCCGGCGCCTGGGGCGCCCGGAACACATGCAGCAGGCGGACCGCCACGCCAGGGCGGAGGCCCTGGCCGGACTGGTGGTGGACGGCCTGCTGGCAGCAAGACGCCACTGACCCACTGGGCACGAGGTGGGGAACCGTGGGTGGGGCAATCGGTGAGCTGATCGCCCCGGCGCACCTTGTGCCGACGTCGTCGTCCGCCCTGGTCGGTCCGTTGTTCCCGCCGCGGACTGATGCGCGGGGCGGGTTCGCTCCTGTCAGCTCGGTGCTCCGCTCGAACGTCAGCCACGCGCGAGCCGCTCAGGACAAGGGGAAGTCGTGCGTCGGCAGGCCCGTGGCGCTCCGGGGCTACGACGCGCTGTTCTAATCGATATCCGTACGCAGTGCCTTGTCGGCACCCAAGGTGTCGAACTTCCGGACGTGATCGGGCAGCAGTCGACGAGGAGCAGAAACGTGCTGTTCGGAGCAGTCAGGGGATCCGGCTCCCACGTTGTCACCGATTCCTGCGGCCGCGGCCGCAGGGTCACCGAAGTCGCCGGACGGGACATCCGCCGGGCCTCGCAACGGACTGTTCGACGTCGCCCTCGGACCGAGCAGTGACATCGCCGTGCCCTTCGGCGTCATGATCTTCACTGCGTTCATGTCACGGGCCCCTTCGACGCGGGCTGGGCCCGCCCGTTCAACGAAGTCTGCTCCAAGCACACCACGACCTCGATCCAGGGCCCGAGTTTCTCGGCCTGGGTTAATGAATGGATCACGCTTGCGGATGGGTCCCGGTGGACATGGTGTGCGTGCGCCCGCGGCGGTGGGCGAAATCCACTGGTCTCCGATAGGGCATAGGCGTGACATAAGCGTCGTCGGGACTGTCCGGTCCGGACAGTCCCGCACGGGTCTGGCGATGATTGGCAGTGCCATGGGCGACTCGCCTCAAAGGGTTGGAGTCCCCGCTTTCCGGGAGTGTCTGTGCACCCTGGGGAAACGCGGAGAGGAGATCATGAACGTCCGAAGCCCCTTGCGCAGGCTTGCACTGGTGCCCGAGCCGTATTCCGGTGAGTCGCTGCTGAGCTGGGTGGACGCGCTCGCGCGACTCAACCAAGTTTCCCGACTCATGGCACTGCGGATGACGGGCATGGCCAATGGCTCTTCGGTGTCGGACGCTTTCGGCCACCACGTCAGCGACGCCGTCGTCCGATCCGTCTGGCTCACCACTGGGCTGACGGAGGAGCAGGTGCGGGGTATAACGCTTGCTCGCTATGCAGGAGGGGCCCTGGATCCGCTTCCACAACCTGACGCGGAAGGGCAGGACGCCCTGGCCGGCTGGAGATATTGGCAGCGGATGGTGTTGCGCCAGCGTTCCAACGCCTGTCCGGTATGTCTGAGGGAGAACGGCGCCCGATGGCTCCTGAAATGGCGGCTGGTTTGGTCCTTCGCATGCGTGGAGCATCGGCTTTACCTGATCTCGGAATGCCGGGGTTGTGACGCCGGACTTCATCCCCCGCGGCCTGGGACTCCGCAGTCCTGGATCTGTCCGGGACCCGCTCCGGGCTGGGGGCGCTCCAAGCCGAGTAGGCCTTGCGGCCGTGACATCCGCCGAATGCCTGCAAAGCCGGTCCATGACCTTCGGCTTCTCGACTGCCAGCAGCGGATCGACCGCCTTCTGGAGGGTTCGGAAGATCTGACGCAGGCACAGATTCACGAGCTTTTCGGAGCGTTGTACCGCTCGATGCAGGATGCGTGGGATGCGGAGCGGCCGGTGCGCCTTCCTCATACCGACAAGGTCGTTCACCAGGCGTGGGACAGTGACCACGCACCCGACGGCTTCCGCTGGCAGCCTCGGCCATTTGATCGTGGCCGCCGCCCTGAAAGTCGCAACCGAGGCCGGGCTCGGCTCGACGGACAGCGGGGCGGCAGAACAGGTGAAGGTCCGGCCGAACTGGGGCCCTCCCCAGCCAAGACTCCCGCTACGCCATGGCGAATTCCAACTGCCGGCGAACCGCTTCGGCGGATACTGCCACCACCCTGGCTGCGGGACCTGGGTTCCGGCGGGGCACGGCGCGACAGTGAACGACGCGTCCGACGGAGGCACGCACTGTCCACAGCACGCGGATCAGTTCACCGTCCGGGCACGTTCGCGGGAACGCTCCGGGCCGATCACGAGCACCGACCCACGACTACGATTCCTCGACGCCCGGCTCCGTGATGAGGAACAGCGCCTCCAAAAGGGAAACCACGAACTGCGAGTGCTGGGGATCGAATCCCAACGGCTGATCCTGGACGCCTGCGCGGACACCGATCCACGAACCATTGAGGGGAAGGCGCTGAGGTACGCCGTACGGTGCCTGCTGTTGCCCTACTCCGCCCACCCGGACTTTCGACCAGCGTGGCTGCCACGACAGGGTGAGAGCCCCGCGAACCCCATCGTGGAGTACACGGCCGGCAGGACGAGCGGAGACATGGTGGACCGTAGCTGACCAGGAGCGAGTCTGGCGGCTCGGTGTCGTCCCGATTCCCTTCGCCGGGGAGTCGTTCCTCAGCTGGGTCGATACGCTGGCGGCGACCTTGAGGCTGTCACGTGCGGCGACGGTGCAGGAGCTGAGGCTGCCGGGTTAGGCGACATTCAGGCGGTTGCAATTCATCTGGGCCCTGCTCGGCTGTTGGGGCGCAAAGGTCGTAACGAGCCGTATGGGGGCCAATGTGTGTGGGTTCCGGATGCCGGAGATCCCGGCAATCCCTTCAGAGGACGAGAAGGCTGTCCACGTCCAACGACGTGTCTCCGCACTCTCCGTCCTCGTATGCATCGCCGCCCACACCGCGCGTACGACCCGGATTGGACTTCAGCGAGTCACGGCCGTGGGGAGAAGACCTCGGCGACGGCAGGGGGCAGGGGGTTGTATCTGTCCGACGTGGCGTGATCGACGTGCGCGGGGCACAGAATCAACGGTCCGTCCTTCGCACGAGCTACGACGCCCTGTCCGGGCGGTACCCAGGCCAGGCAGGCGATGGCTCGGCACGTTCCGCCGAAGCGGTTGACCGGCGATACGCCGGTGGTCCGAGGGAAGCCGTCGGTCGACCACGAGGCCATGTCGATCTGAGCGCGGGCTGTTCGGGACGTACCGATGCCGCCCAGCGTGGCGATCTTGATGAGGGCTGCGGTGAGCAGAGGGTCGTCCAGATACGACAAGACGCCGCCGTGGCCGTGCCACCGCCGATGGAGCACGGCATCGGTGTCCGGTAGCGATGGGGCGAAGTCATAGCCGCCGCGGATGTCCTCCAGCGCCAGGTGCAGCGTGCGCAGGATGTCCATGCTGCCCGGACGGTGGGGATGGTCGATGAGATCGTCGAGGCGGCGCTGGCATTCGAGGAGGTGCGTGTCGGACAGCCGGGGAGGCCGCATGCGCCAGATGGAGTGCCGGCAGACGTATCCCGGACGCTTCCAGTCGGAGTGGCCGCACATCACAGGGCTTCCCGGACCAGGAAGCACCTGGTGCAGACCATTGCCGCAGCCGCGGCAGACGCTGAGCAGGAAAACGCGGTGGCGTACGCAAGCGAAAGACCAGATCAGACGCCAGCGCAGCAGCCAACGCCCACCGCTCTCCCGCAAACAGGGCGGGCACGCGCGCGAACTGACCGGCTGCGCGAGCTGTAGGCGGTGCAGCCACATGGCGATAGTCCGGCGGTGCGTGGAGGAAGGCGGCGGCGGCAGAACACCATCGGCGTAGTGCATGAGGGTTATCCGATGCAGCTGCTCGGCGGACAGACCGGTGGTGGCCTGCACACGGGCCATCACATCCGTGGGCAGATGGGCGACGAAGCGCAAGCTGGGGCGGTACGCGGAGCTGCCGGGACGGACGAAGGCCGCGAAACGCAGGGCTTGCAGACGGCTGATCCGGTTGAGCCCGGCGAGCGCGTCGACCCAGCTGAGCAGGGACTCACCGGGGTACGGGTCCGGCACCAGCGCGAGGCGACGCAACGACGTGGGCACACGCAGAGCATGCCAGTGCCCTGTATCAGGTGCACGTCAGGTGCTGACGGCTCCTCAGGCACTTCCGTCTGCTGCGGCCGGCTTCTTGTTCGGTTTGTTCCTGTTCTTCGCTGACGGGCGTGACTGCAGTTCGACGACCTTGGCGTAGGCGCGTTCGTGGGTGTACGACAGGGTGATGGAGTCCATGATCTCGCGCGTGACGGCCTCGGTTCCCTGCTTGACGGCGCGCACGGCACTGCGGCGGAGGAGGGTGTGGAGACCGGCGATGCTGCCGTTGGTGCGATCGTGGAGATAGCGCCAGTGGCGACGGGTCAGGCTGTTCTTTTCGTGTAGGTACAAGCACAGCGCGTTCTCCAGGGAGTTGACGACGCCGACCCATTGCAGGATTTCCGTTTCGGTGTCCAGAGCGAAGGGCGCGAGTTCCTGGCGGCTGAACCGGCCGGCTGTCTGGGTCCTGGGACCGCTGCGCGGCGGAGACTTGATGCGGGAGTTCCGCTTGACGGGTCCGGTAGGCCCTCCCTCGCTGAGTAGAGGGCTGTCCTCCAGGTCGACGCCGGTGCCGATGATCGTGCAGGGGGCGTGGTTGGCGAGGAACTTGATGTGGTCATTGGAGGCCCGCCCTTCCTTGTGGGCGCAGTCCAGGAAATGCAGGTCGTCGAAGATGAGCAGCTGCGTACCGCACGCCGTGAGCGCGGTCAGGACACGATCATCGATGGCGTCCTTGGTGCCGCTGGTCGAGACGCTCAGGTAGCGGGCGATCGCGAGGGAGATCTGCTTGGGGGTGACCTGGTCCGTGAGGGAGATGTAGACGACGGGGACGTAGATCCCCAGCCGCCCTGGGGCAAACCGTTCGGGGAAGTCCCTGCGAAGACCCTGTTCGAACTTCCGGCCGATCATCTTGACCAGAGTGGACTTGCCGACCGTGGGCGGACCGTCGATGAACAGTCCGGGCCGGGCGCCGGGCGGAGCCTCCTCGTTGGCATCGAGCAGTTCCATGATCTCCGATTCGAAGTGTTGAACGGCAGGAGTCCAAGCCAGGACCAACGCGCTGTGATACCGGTTGCGACTGCGGTTGAGACGACGCCGTCGAGGATCCTCTTTGTCCATCGCCAGGTAGGTGTCGTACGGGGGGAGGTGGGGGCGGGACGGTGGCTCGTAGAACATGTAGTCGAACCACTCCTCATTGGTGCGCGGTTCGGCCAGGCCCGGGTGCAGGCTTTTGGACTCCTCCGGTCGCGGGGCCATCACGGTGTGTCGTCCTTCCCCGGACGGCCGCCCCACACTTCGTACGACGGCAGGGCGTCGAAGTCGATCGTGACCTCTTCCTCGTCGTCTGCGGGCAGTGGCGGCACGGCCCTCAGATGGGAATCCTTGACCGGGGCGTCGGCGGCGGAATCGACCAGCTCAGTGCGAGCTTTGTCTCGCGCCGCCGCCCTGGCTCGCTGGGCGTCACGGGCCCGGGCCCGGCGGGAGCGTGCGGTGGACGCCTCGGCGGCGTCCGTGCGGTTCTGCAGGTCCAACAACGCGTCCATTACGGCCTCCTGGTCCTGTGGGGCGCGGCCTCGTTCACGTAGTTCCTGCTTGACCTGGCGCAGAGTGATGTCCGTGAACGGCTCGAGCCCGGTCAACGCGTGTGTCCAGCGCAGCGTGTGCCAGATTCCGGTGTAGGGGTCATGGAGGTAGACCTGTGTCATGTCTCGTGGGTCATAGCGGACAGGCCAGGCGCCCATGGTGTGCGCGTAGGGGGACTTGGATTCGTTGTAGGTGCCCGTGATGGGCGCGCTGTAGTGGAGGTAGTCCTTCTGGATGCGGCGGTCGTGAATGCCGCACCAGTGGATCGGCAGCAGCTCCAGGAACAGATTGGGATCGCGCGGGGCGGCGATGAAGCCGCAGCGGTGCACCGCCAGTCGGTAGGCGTCGTTCGGCGACAGAGTGATCTCCGGGAACCCTGGCAGCACCAGCCCTGTGTGCCGGCGGCGTTGGTAGACGGAGACGACGTACTCCGCGAAGAACTCCTCCAGTTCCTCGATCGTCCACCGGGCGGTCGCGTCGACATCCCGGCCGCGGTGCACCACGTGGTTGCCCTTGTAACCGGCGATGTGTTCGGAGAACTGGCTTCTGATCGTCTTGAAAGCGGCCTCGACCTGCGGCTTGTCGGTGGGCCGGTACTTACGGGTGTCCTGGATGGTGATCCCGTAGCGGCGGCACACGTTTTTCACCGCCTGCGAGGCGAACGCCTTGCCGTGGTCGATCACGATCCTCTCGGGGAACACCACCGGGCGGGCCGCGGCGGCCGCGAACCGCTCGTCCAGCGTGAGCTTCGGCTCGCACGGCAGGCGCAGCATGCGGTGTCGCAGCCCGTCCGGCCATCCGGGCCGCATCGGTTCCGGCATCATCGCGTCCGCGATCACCAGTCCCGCATCCACGCCCTTCGTTCCCTTGGGCACCAGACGCCATCCCAGCAAGCTGCGGGTGCACACGTCGATCGCGATGGTCAGATCCACCGAAAAGACGACGTCTTCGACCGGGTCATAGGCACGTACGTCCAGCCAGCTGGTGTCGATCATCATCAGTTCACCGGGACGGCCGGCGGTGATCGGCCGGTAATGGCCGCCCGGCCGGTTCTCCACAGACTGCCGTGTCGTGGCCTGCCCCGTGGTGTAGCGGCCGGGCAGGAGAGCGGCGACGTACCGGTTGAACGTCTTGGGCACCGGCATCTTCACCGTGCCAGGCCCGTGGGCGTCAGCCAGGCGGTGCTCCACTCGGCGGCGCAGCCGGTTCAGACTGCCGGTCGAGTCGACCGCCTCGGTCACGTGGTATTGGGCGACGATCGCGTCGATCAACCGTGGATCCGCTCCAGCCAGGGGATCCGACGGCCGATGACTGCGCCGGTCCACGAGGCCCCACGGGCCTTCGTCCCGCCATTTCCGCAGACGCCGCCAAATCTGCTGTTCGCTGTAGCCCAGTTCCCGTGCCTTGCTCTGCACCCGCTGAGCCAGCGACACGTCAGGGGCATACTCCGGCCTGGGTTCTCCGGGCGCGGCGTCTTCAGGAACTCCACTGCGAAAACCGGTCGTCATTTCCAGAAGGTGCTCCTGGGCGCGCTGCAGTTCCTTCAGTTGCTTGTCACTCAGCTTGTCGAACAGGGCGGCGGCGTCCAGCCACAGTTTCCTTTCCGAGGAGTCGTGCTCGGCTGCGGTCTCGCCTTCCGGGTTCGAGTCGCCTTCGTAGGGACGGAAGGTCGGGTCTGCGAGAAGGTGTCCCACGCCGATCACGGTCCACGAACCGCTCTCCGAACGAAGTCGCACACCGTCGTCGGTCACCCCGGTCACCGTGTACAACTCATCGTCCAGCCACACCCTGGATCCACGCTGCAGTCGCACCGCTCCGTCAAACGTCATGCTGAGCCTCCGCTGCGGTCTTCACCAGCGTCGTGTCCCGCAACGGGCGATCCAGATCGGTGACGATCCGCTGATGCCACATCAGGTGATACAGCACCCCGCGTGCCAGATCCGGGTATTCCATGAACCGAATGAGCTCCCCGATCTCCACTGCTTCACGGGCCAGTTCCAGCAGGCGCGGCACCAGATCCGCACCCAGATGCAGCGGGCGCCGGGCACTGGACAGCAGATCGACGTTCACCCAGCGCTGCCCACTCGGCTCCGAAACCATCGCGTAGTCCCAGCCCAGCCGACCGCAAGTACGTCGGGTGCGCTCCTCTTGCAGCAGCACGTCCGGATCGTCACGCAGCTCGGGGTTCTTCACGTCCAGCAGCAGCACGCTGCCGTCACGGTGGCGCACGAAGACGTCCGGTGTGTGCTGCCAAGCCCCGCGGGCGTCGATTGCGTCGAACTCCAAGGGCTGCGTGGCGAATGCGGTCACTTGCGGGTCGAAGTCCAGCAACGTCAGCCACCTCGACTCCAGCACGCTTTCGTAGTCGGCGAAGTCACCCCATTTCGCCACCCAGTACTGGCCCGGCATGTGTCCTTGGTCCCGGTGACTGGGGATGGCCCGCGCCATCCTGCCGTCCTCGAACGGCACGTCGGCAGCCTCCTCCAGCCGCACCAGATGCTGGAGCCCTTCGGAATCGACGTACCGCACCCGCACCATGTCGATGTCCCGACCGGATGGCTCCGGTGCTTTCGCATCACCGCTCACCGCGAGCACCTCCTCCTCGCGGACTCCTGGCCGAACGTCCCACCGGCACCTGCGCCGCCACTGCCTCCGCGAAGACCTCCGGCACCGGGAGCCGCGCCAGCGGCCGGGCGGTCAAGCAGCCTTCTTCAACCGCCGTTCGCACCAACGGTGCCAACCGCCGGGTTAGCTTCCGCCTGTCGGCCGCGGCCAGAAGAGGGGTAACCACCGTGAGAAACGCTGCTGCGGCTCCGGCCGAAGCGGGACCCCAGCCAAACTGGTTCCGGTGCACATCGCGCTCGATGCGTTCATCCAGGAGGGCGCGACCGCACCAGTCAGGCACGTTCGGTAGACCCTTCAGGACCTGGGGCAGTCCGAGCCGCAACAAGATCACACACGCGCGGAACGCCGCGAACCACTCTCCTGCCGACACGTTCACGCCTCCCAGCGCGGGGCAGGACCGGCTGTACGCGTTGTCCAGCCATCGCCGCTGCGCGGCAACCGTCCGCTTGTCTGCCTGGCTCGCGCGAACCGAAGGCAGCCACTGCGAGCACGGTTTCCCGCGAACGGAATTCGCACAGCACGTCGGAGGCCTTACCCACCGGGCTGGCATGACCCGGGGCCGGTCCCCACCCCATCGCAGTACCCAACCGCACGCCGGACACCGATCCAGCAGCGTCACCTGATGCTTGGGGCACACCGCCGCACACGACAGCTTCCACCACAGCTGCCACACTCCACCCGACGCATGCAGACACTGCGGACAGGCGCGGCTGCCGTACATCTCCGCCCACTCCCGTGCCGCCGACGGCCAGTGCGCCTTTCCCGCCGAGAGCACCGCAGCTACGCTCAGCGGCCCACCCTCGAAAACCGAGAGGTGCATCCTGTCCACTGTGCAGCCAGGAACACCCGTCGCCGCGTACACGGCCTGCCGGACCGCCTCATCACATTGGACTCCGAACACAGGGGGCCGGGCATTCGCATACACCCCCCGAAGACTCAGCCCCATCAGGTCGGCGACCTCAGCCGACGGACATCTGTTCACGCGAGCCATCCGATCCACCCACGACGCGAACGCCTCATCCGTCCGCGGAGCTGTGACCAGCGCTAATCGCCGTGGCGGCATGCGCCCACCTCCTGAGAGTGACCTGCGTCACTAACATTTTGACGTATTCACTCTCATTTGCACTCTCGTGTTGAGGTATTCACTCTCATTTTGAAGCGCCGCGCTCAGAGGCCGGAGAGCCCGGCTCGATAGGACCAAAGTACATCTTGGAATATGGATACGCAACACGCAGGAGGTGGCCATCTCCCGGGCGGTGGCGGACGAGGCTGCCTGGCGTGTGTATGGCACCGGGCTGACGCACCCGCAGGTGACAATGGGGGCGGTCTCGACGGCGTCCGGTTACTGGGGGAGTGCTCTTTGTCCATCGACCGCCTGCAGCCCATCAGCCCCGCAGCGCTGACCGCCCGTACGTCCGGACCCGGCATCCCCGCCTCACGCACATCCCCCCGCGCCGACGGCACCTCCTCGATGAGTACTGACGCCTTCCGCGCAGCGCTGAAGCGCGGCATTGCGCGCGATGCCGCGCCGAGCGTTGCTGCGGCGGCGGCCGCCGAAGCGGCGCGCCGGCTCGCTCAGGGCCGCCTGGAGGTATCCGACCTGCGGGTGCTGCTCCTGGAGACCCCCGGCTCGGAGGTCTGGACGGCGGTTCGCCGTGCAGCGCTCACCACGGTCACCGCCAGCCCGGAACTGGCGCCGAGCATCATCTCCATGCACGCCCAGCTGCTCCGGCTGCCGGCGGCGACCGTCCGCGAGGGCCAGGAAGCCGGGAGCGAGGACGGCTTTCACGCGCAGGCCACGCTCACGGTCGACGACCAGCAGGTCAGCGGCAGCATCCAGCGCTCCCGCACCCGCAAGGGCGCCAGGCAGCAGGCCATGACCACGCTCATCGCGGCGATCGCCGGCCTTCCCGACCCGCTCGCCGACCGTGCCGTAGAGGGATGGGACGCATCCGTCGGCCCCGCCGTCCCGCCGTCGGCCCCGACGCCTCGCACCGGCTCGACATCCGCTGCCGGGCGCAGCCCCATCTCGGTCCTTCACGAGTTCGCCCAGGCCGGGCACACCACGACACCGGACTTCCGGGTCACGGGAGCCGCTTCCGCCTTCACTGCCACGGTCACCGCCGTCCACCGCGGGCAAAAGCTCGCCGCGACAGGTGAGGGAACGAGCAAACAGAGCGCCCGCGCGGCCGCGGCCAACAGCCTCCTGGAAATGCTCCAGCAAGCACTGGCCGCCGAGGTCGCTGCACTCGACGACCGTCGGGCGGACGAAGTAGCCGACCGAGTCGTCGTACGAACCGCCCGCGACGATCGTGCAGTTGGGGTCCGCCTTCGCGCGGTCGATCGCCGCCTTGTTCTTGGCGAA
>NZ_JBLTJC010000073.1:0-36452 GCF_048158785.1 Streptomyces colwelliae
GCGGCGAAGGGCGGAAGGAACCGCCCTGCCGTGGCGGGCGCAGCCGCCTGCGACTTCGCTGTCAGCGCGGACGAGCTCGGAGCGCAGGCGCTCCAGCGGCGTGAACCCTGAGATGGGCACAACCCTTGCCGCCCTGTCGGCGGAGCACATCGGAATGTTGGTCGAGGTCGACGATTCGGTCATGGCCGACTCTCAGACCGTGCTCTACACCGCCACCCGACGTGTGCGACTCCTCGACTTTGAGCAGCGCAACGGCGCCACACGCCTCCTTGACGGACTCGTTCCGCAATGGCCGACCTGGATCGAGTGGGCCGACTGGCGCAAGTTCCGCGTACTGAACTGACCCGGCTGGCCTTCACACCCCAGGAGCACCACCGCCCTCATAACCAAGGCAAAACTGCCTGACCTACCGGGCCCGACATCGGCTCCCGCACCCCTTCTAGCCGGGGCTGGACCGGGCCACTCACAGCACCACAAGGACCGAGAGGCCGCAGGAATGACATTCGACGAATGGGCCGAGCGCCTGGACCGGGTCTACATGGACGGGGCTCAGCACGACTGGCGCGACGAGGACAAGAGAGCGTGGGATGAGGCCATCCGCGAGATGTCGGTCGATTTTCCCCACCTCGCGATCACGTGGATGGATCCGAAGTGTGGCTGCTGCACCTTGGAAGACCCGGCGTTGCTCGCCTTCGACGATCCTCGGGGGCCGGGCTGGTTCGAGCTGCTCTACCCGACCTTTCGCCCGACACACACCTACTACCTGGGCTGACGACGCCCAGCACGCCGGGCTCGGCTTCCGGCTCGGAGTCCATGCGGACGTGGTGTCCGCAAGCGAATGAGAGGAGAACAGGTGTTCCAGGACAGCAGCACAGTGAATCGTCAGGAGTTCATGGACGCGCTGCGCGAACAGTGGGAGGCGCAGCCGACTGAGCAGTACGAGTTCCTCGGGCTGACTGGCATGGACTACAACGACTGGTTGGAACACCGCCACGGGTGGCCGGTCGATGCGGCTGGCAACTGCCGCGTCCATTCGGAACTGGAGGAGTTCCCGGCAACAGAGTGCACGGTGTGCTCGACCCTGATCAAGCTGTACGAGGAAGGGGCGGTGGGGATTCGGTCGGCGGAGCGGTCAGAGGGCGACGCGCAGGGCGGTGCGGCGGGCGAAGGCGGTGAGGCCCGGTAGGTCCGGCCGGCGCGCGGCGACCTCGGCAGTCAGCGCGCGCACCGAGGGGCGGCGGGCCTCCAGCGGTGCGGCACGCTCCACGAGTTGTAGCTGGACGAATGCGGATGGCACGTCGTCAGCGGCCAGCAGGGCGCGGGCGGTGTCGGTCGCCGCGCGGGCTCGGCGCTCCGGCGTGGGCAGCACGGCTGGCTCCAGGCCCGCGGCGTACGCCAGGGCGCGGTCGATGTCGCCGAGCTTCTGGTGGATCCCGACCCGGTACAGCATGCACTGCGTCGGCGACAGCTCCCCGTCCGCTGGCACTCGCCCCCGGTCGTGGAGGAGGCGGGCCGCGGTCTGTTCGGCCAGGGACGCGAACTGCTCGGCAGCGGAGGGCATGCGGGCCTGGGCGGCGGTGTACGCGGCGGTCAGGGCCACCATTCCGGATGCGTCCAGGACGACCGCGGACGGTCGGGGGCCGGCGTTCAGCTCATCGTGTGCTTCCTGGAGCAGCTGCAGGGCGCTATCCGGGCGGCCCGTTCGGCGCAGCGGTGTCGCCGCCGCGCGCGCGGCGGCCGCGAGGAGGACCGGGTGGCCCGAGCGGCGGGCCGCCGTTCCGGCTCGGGCTGCGAAGGCGGCCGCCGTGTCTACGTCGCCTTCCTTGACTGCTAGTTGAGAGGCGAGCACCCATACCCCTGCCGCCCGGCTGGCGCCGACCGGGCCCGTTCGTTCGCTCTCGCTCGCGCGGGTCACCATCCCAGGGAGCACCTGGTGCAGCCGGTCGTACCTGCCTGTGGCGAACAACCTGCGCGCGGCCGGGAGTTCCCTGTCCGCCAGGCGCTGGCTGAGTCCGCTGGCGAGTGCCGGTGTCGTGTCGCCCGCCCATAGTGCCGCCGCGCAAAGCCCGGCGCTCAGTACCCTCCTGCGCTCCATCACCATGCCACCGTCCTCCTCGACCGCTGTTCCGGGCGTCATGCCGGGGTCTTCGGCCGTTCTTGCGACGGTACGGGCCTGGCCGGGTCTCGGGCAGGGCGCACATCTGCCGGCTCCGCGCGCCCCTTTCTGCTCTGGCGCTCCGGTGTCTGGGCGGGCGGATGTGGGCGCGGAGGCCCGGCGCGCCGCATGGGTAACGGGCACTCGCGCGGCGCGGCATAGGGACGGCGGCGACCGGACGGTCCCTGATGCTCTCCGGCACATGCCCGGGGGGCCGGGTCCCGAGGCGGACGGCCCCCCGCTCTCGTTCAGGTTGAGGCTGGCCGTGCCTTGCATGGGGGTCGAGAATCTCGGCTGTTGCGTCTTTGTATTTCCATGTGTATTGTTGTTCTTGCGGGGGCGGGGGAACCGCAGAACCCGCCGACAAGCCACCCGACCAACAGGCCGCCGCCCGTGGCCTCGTCGAGGAAGTCGACCCGACCGGGGTCACCGGCTACATCTCCCCGTGACAGCCCCAAGTCACCGCAGGACAGCCCTTCCCTCAGGGGCAGTCCGCGCCCACCCACTCCGACGATCCTGAGAGCTCGCGTTGTTCTATTTGATGAAATGCCCCTGTTGCGGCCGCCCGACCATGTTTCACGAGCTGGAACGCCACACCGCCCCGAGCCTCTTGATCGACCCCGAGACGGGCTTGCCGCCCGGCGTCTCTCCCGACGGCCACCGTGCGACCCCTTCACCAGCGGCCACAGCCAGAGCCCGCAAGCAGCCCCTGTGCCAGTCGTGTCTCGATGACATACGGGCCGGGCGAGCGGTGACCTTCTCCGTACGCCTGAAGGGCGAGCAGACCGCGATGGCTGTCGCCCACGAGATGCCCCTCCTCGACGACGAGGGCCGGGTGATGGCCGTCCGCTGTCCGTCCGCCGGGTGCGGAGCGGTTGTCGACCTGATCAACGGCCGGCTGGACGGCCACATCGTGCGCGGCCAGGAGTGCCGCATGTCCGGCGTGCGGGTGGTGGTCAGTGAGGAGTGAAGCGTGAGCTGAACACCCTCAGTCGCTGACCTTCTAACCCTCTCGGGCCGTGCCCGAACCCCTAAACCGCTGTCCCGACGACTGCCCCGACTGCGCCGAGAACGACCACGCGTGAGACATCGGGGCGAATGCGGAGTTGATCTCGACATGAGTACCCCCGTCCCGGGAACCGGGGCAAAGAAGCGTCCCGCGAGGCGTCGCAAGGTCAAGAACGCTCGGACCGGCTCCGTGGGAAGCAAGATCCTGCCGGGTCGGTACAGCGACGAGGGCGAAAAAGGGCCCTGGTTCCGGCGTCTGGTTCGCCGCGCTGAGACGCGCGACTGGCAGCGTGAGACATCGCGGCTCTGACGGCCACCGTCAACCGGTCCTCCCCGTCGCGCCGGACAGCCGGAGAGCCGCCTCACGCCGCCGGTCTCCCGCAGGTGCGAGCGCGCCGGCCGAAACGCCGAAGGCCCTCTGCTTCACCTCTGCCGCTCCCGAAACGCGCGGCCCTGCCCCTCCCCCCTCCCCCTTCTATGTGCGCGCCCATCGTGGCGCTCGAACCTAGGAAGAAACGTGTCTGCTGATCTGCAGCTCCGCATCCATTCGGCACCCGCTGGCGAACTCGTTCCGCTTCTCGACCTCATGCGGGAGCACAGCCTCTGCGGCGAGTACGAGCGTGGCCCTGCCGAGGTCCTCACGCTAGGGCAGGTCTACCGCTCCCGGGACGCCGCGCTGGGCCTCTGCGAAGAGGTCGCCGCGCGACTGGAGGAGGACGCCCCGAACGCCGTGTTCGAGCTGTGGCAGGACCCTCACTGGAGCACAGACGGGCACTACCACGCGCACGTCCCGAAGTTCGGACATTTCGAGGCTGGCTGCGATGCCGAAGGCGTTCCGCATGTCGGCGTGCACGACCTCATCCAACGGCTGAGCAACAGCCCGGGAGCGACGCTCGGCGACTGGATGGCGGGCGAGGGGGCCGACCTTCTCGGCATCGCGGTGCTCGCCGTGGTGGGCGAGTACCGGGCGCAGCAGTCGTCCGACTCCTGATCCGGGCTCCTCCCCCCCTTTCACCCCGTCGGGGCCGGTTGGCCGGTGACGCATGCGGCGGCGCGGCGCCGCCGCTCCGCGATCGCCCGGATCGACGACGCGCACAACGGCCAGCCACTCCCCGGCCTCCCCCACCCACGATTCACTGGAGAACTGATCATGGCGGACATCCGCATGCGCTTCCTCGGGCACCCCTGGGAGCGAACCACCGTTTCTGCCGATTCCGGGATCCCTGAGGAGGTGTTCATCGCCCTCTTCCTCCGGGCGATGGAGACCGTCCCCGAACTGCGCGCCTTGCCCGGCGACCTGGAGACGTACACGGTGCGTTGGGACGGCGACGAGGCCTCGATCTACCACCCGGATGTGGAGCAGGTCGTCTTCCGTGCCCAGCCCGCGCCCGAGCGTTCCGTGCAGGGGGGTGCTCCAGTCGGGACGCGGCCGCCTGAGGTGTGGCGCGGGGAGCGCGGCCACGACTTCTATCCGGCTCCGGCGGTGCTGGCCGAGATCCCGGGTCTGTGGGAAACGGTCTTGGAGCCGCATGGGCACAGGGTGGTCGGCCTCCGGTACTTCTCCGCCTGGGGCGAGTGGTACGTCGTGGAGGTCGATGACGCGAGCGGTGAGGCTTACGGGTGGTCGTGCCTGGGCGGTGACCTGTCACAGGGCCGGTGGGGTTTGATCGATCTTCCGGCTCTGGAGTCGTTCCATCAGGAGGACGACCTGTCCCAGTTGGTTGTTCGCGATCTGGATTTCACACCCGCTGTCGCAGCCAGTGTTTTGCCGGAGGGCCGACCTTACGATTCCTGCGGGGACGCGGATTGCCCTGTGTGTCTGCCCGATTTCATGACGGAGTACGTTGCTCGACTGCGTGAGATTATCGCGGAGCACGGGTTCGCCGTCCAGGCGGTTCTTGCTGATGAGGGTTCTGCCGCCTATTGCTACACCGTCGGTCTGCACGAGTCTCTGGGACATGAGTTCGTGATGGCCGGCCTGGACGTCAGGGCGATGCAGGGCGTGCTCCATTCCGTCGTCGAGCGGTTCGCCGGATCGTCTGGTCCGGTCACCGGTGAGGTCCTGGACGGGCTTCTCGCGAACGGATTCCGACTGCTCATGCGCCCCGTGGAGTCCTTGGAACCCTTCGCGATGCTACGGGCGGTGTATGGCCGGGATACCGCTGTGCCGTACTGGCAGGCCGTGTGGCCCGATCGTGACGGCGTCTTCCCGACTGATGCTTCCTGCTCGCTTTCGCCCGGAACGCAACCGCTTCTCTAGCCGGTTTCGGGGTTCTCAAATTCTTGCGTTGTCGTTTTAGGGGGTATTTTCATGCGTCAGCCCGAACCGCTGGATGCTATTGAGGAGCTGCGGCTCTTTCTGGATTTCGCCGTTCCGCTGTGCGGCGCTGACATCGCGTACAAGCTCAGGCAATGGGGCCATTCTCGCGAGCAGGCCAAGAACTGGCTACGTGGCGAAGCCGAGCGCGCTGGCGGCAGCTTGGGCGAGAACGGTGACGTGCTGCAGTTCAGCGACGGTCGTCCTCGGTCGGGACGCGCACAGAACCGTGTGGTCCGGACGGCGAGTGAGCTTGCTCGCGGCGTCGCAGCGGCAGCACTGCTCGCTCAGCTGGAGGGGAAGAGCGGGGTCGAGGCTTTCGGTGGCTTCTACGGTGTCGCCGCCGGGCCCACTGAGGCCGACACGGCCCGAGTCCAGGATGGGGAGAACGGTGCAGTCGGTGGCGCCGCTCGTGGTAGCTGTCCTGTACGGCGGCCGGCCGCATAAACGCGCCAAGGGAGTCCCGGTGCCACGCCCGTCCGCGGTACCTCGTCCCGGCCGGTGAGTCGAGCCCGCAGAGAGCCGTATTGGAGCTCTCGGCTCACCCATTAGTCTCGCTGTGGCCCGTGCCGGAATGGAGTGTGCGGGACAGGCCCCGGTCCCCGTGACGGGACGCAGTACGGCCGGGGCCGACACTCCCGGGGCGGTTCGTACAGTCGCCGACGGCTCAGTCCAGGCGGGAGAAGTCGAGATCCACCAGGATCTCCTTCAGGTCGACCTTCTCGTCGAGGCAGAAGCCCCGAAGCTCGTCCCACATCTCGGAGACACCCTCCAGAGCGCCACCGAGCAGGGACAGCTGTCCGCGGTCCTCGTCGTATTCCTCGTCGTGGAGGTAGACCATCTCCGCCTTCTGGAGCTCGCGTACGACGCTGAGCAGCGTCGTACGGTCCGCCGAGAAGCGCCGCAACACCAGTTCGAAGTCCGTGGTCTCCTCGTGGACCACGAGGGCGAGAACCTGTCGGGCCATCCGCGTGAGGCCGCCGACACGCCCCGCGAAGCGGTTGACCAGTTCGAGGACGTCCTGTTCGTCCGACGGATCCTGGTCGGCGTCCTCCCAGGCGAAGAAGCGGCGCATGGTGGTGGCGGGCCGCACCAGGAAGCCGTTGACCGTGTCCCGGAACTCGGCCTCGATGTCGTCGACCGTGTACCGGTACGTGCCCTCATGCTTCTGTTTGACCGCGCGCAGGTACTCGACGGTGTAGTTGTCCCGGGTGACGCTGCTGTCGATCAGGTCGTGGTGCACCCCGCACAGCAGCATCAGGTTGTCGAAGTCCCTCAGCTGTTCGACGTCCCGGCCGTCCCATGCCTCGTGCCGGGCGCTGCCGGGCTCAGCGCCGATGATGTGGGCGATCTTGCCGACCCAGGCGCCCTCATCCGTGACCAGCCGCGTTGGGCAGTGCGGGTCGCCCCAGGCGCACTCGTTGCCGGAGAACGCCCACAGCCGGCGCGCGACGCCGGACATCGGCTCCTTGCGGTTCTTCTCGGGGCCGCTCGTCCGCTTGGCCACAGCCCGCCCTTCCTTCGCCCTGACGACAACGCGCAGCGTAGTCGAGTGTGTTGGGGTGCGGCATGCGTGCAGGTTGTCCGGCTGCTACGGCGCAGGGTCGGGCGGGCGCGGGGGCGAGTTCGGCCTGTTCGGCGACGGCGCCGAGACGGTCGGCGGGCACCGCGTATGTGGCCGCGTAGCCAGCGGCTGTGCTGGGCCTGACGCTGGGCGCTGGTGGCCGGCCGAGAGGTGAGGCGGGTCTGCTCTGGTGTGGGTGAACTTCGGTCGTTGTCGCCCGAGTCCGTGTCGTAGTCGGGATGATGTGGCACGTGCGGGGCCGCGGCGGCCGCGGGAGGGGGCCAGGGTGAGCAGGTGGGGGAAGCAGCAGGACCGGCTGGTGGTGCGGGCCGTCGACGTGCTGTCGGGTGTGCTGAACGGCGCGGTGCCGGAGCCTGCTCGTCGTGTCGTCGCCTCCCGGGCACTGCTGGCCGTCGAGGAGTTGGTGTTCCCGATGCACGAGGAGCTGGTGCTGGAGGAGAACGCGGACGCGGCGGCGCGTGAGGCTACCGATGAGCAGTGGGCACACGACGCTGCGGTGCGCGGGTGGGTGATCGAGACGTTGGCCGAGCACGCCACGTCCTACAACGAGCTCCATGAGGTGTGGGAAGACGATCTGGAGTACGTCGAACCCCGTGGTGACCATCCGGTGTGGGCGCTGCTGGAGCTGGCTCCCTTCGCGCGACGCCTGCGGCTGCTGCAAGAGGCGGCCGCGAAGACAGCCGTCGGCCTGGGCGGCGACGTCGGCGTCGGCGCGCACCAGATCGGGCACTGGGCGGCGGGCCGGTCCCGGCCCGGAGAACGTGAGCGGGAGGCGCTGGCAGAGGCGCTGGGTGTCCACCGGGCGTGGCTGCACGCTTCGCGCGACGAGCAGCCCGATGTGCAGCTGTACCGGTTCGCGTCCTGCCCGTGCGAGAAGCCGACCGCCATGACGCGGCTAGGGCTGGGCCGGGAGGAGCCGGACTGGTACGACAGCCCCGCCGAGCAGGCTGCCGCCGTGCACTGGTGTGGCGGCTGCCGGCAGGGCTGGGTGAAGGACGCGGCCGGCTGGCTGCTGCCGCTGCCTCCCGGGGAGGAGCCGAAACCGTCCCACAGGGACTTGGCCGGCCTCGGCCGACCGTTCAGCAGCAGCCCCTCGGTAACCTTCGATGAGCCGTGGCCGCGGGCTCTGTGGCAGCTCCCGGCAGGCCGGAAAGGCCGCGCCCGCACCGCCTACCAGGTCCCCGAACTGCTCACCCGGGAGCCGCAAACCCTGCCCGTACGGCCGACAGCCGCGCGCATCGTCGTGCCAGAACCGGTGTGGGGGGCCGGTTCAGCGGAGCGGCTCGCCGCGAACGCGTCGTGGTGCCGCACCTGCCGGGCCCTGGCCAACGCGCCTGAGGGGGCGGCCGGCGGACCGTGGGTTCTGCTGCACCGCAGCGAGCCGCGACGCGGGCTGAGCACCTGGACCTACCCCACCGAGAAAGACGCTCTGCATCACGGCGCCCATCTGGCCATGACGTACCTGCAGCTGGACGACGGTCCCCTCGACCCTGTGGCGCTGGACCTGTTCGTCGGCCAGGCTCACCCCCAGGTCATCGCCCGCTTCCTCGAACTGCACCCGGAGACCACCCAGTTCGAGGTCGCCGAACTCGTCCCCATGCGCGCCAGCGAGTTCTGAGCGCCGACGCGCTCCTTGGCCGCGCCGGGGCGAGCGGTCAGGAAGCTCCAGCCGTTGTCAGCCAGGCGATCCACGCGCCGTCCTGCGCCCTGCCCAGGTGAAGGTCTGGCGTGTGATCGGCCCTGCGGGCGCAGACTCGGCCGTAGGCGCCGTGACGGGCGGGGCACAGCCGGGCCAACTCCTCGGGCGTGAGCACCGCGAGGTCGTCGGGGAGGTCCTGGCCGGCCGCGGTCGCGCGTGCCTGGGCACCTCGTCGGCGTTCGACGGCGTCCCGGTGCTCGGCGAGCAGACGGACCCAGCGCAGATCGCTGTCGTCCTGGTCGCCCGCGGGGGTGTAGAGGCACTGGCGCGCACCGTGCTCGTCGAACTCGTCCACGACGATCATGCCGATCGACTCCAGCATGCGGCACGAGGCCAGGTTGGCCTTCTGGGTGACCGCAACCAGCGGGCCACCGCCCGGGACGGCGTCCGTCCACCAGCTGACGGCCGCGGCGACGGCCTCCCTGCCCAGCCCTTCGCCCCAGGCGGAGGGGAGCAGCTGGTAGGAGATTTCGGCGCGGCCCTCGCACCTGTGGTCGGCGCCGATGGTCACCAGGCCGATCGGTCGCTGGTCGGCGACGCGGACGACAGTCCACGCGCCGGCCGTCGTCGGGTAGGCGGCCTGCCGGGCGGCGACGCGCTCCTGCGTGACCGGACCGCCGAGGTGCGCGCGGACCCGGTCGTCGGTCAGCAGCCCGTGCACGAGGAGTCCGTCTCCGTGGGTGACCGGCCGCAGGAAGAGATGGTCAGTGCGCAGCTCGGCGGGCCAGAGGCGGTCCAGGGCGGTGACGACGGATTCCATGAATGTCACCCTGGCAGCCGGCGGCTCGCAGCGGGCCGGCTTCGTACGGAGACGCACGGGCGGGTGACGGGAGTGAGCGGCTCCGGGGCTGGCCCCTGCGGTGGAGCCGGCCCAGCGCAAGGAGCCGTACGAATGCTCGTGCTTTCGGTTCCCGTTCGGTTACCGGCGGGGGCGTTGTCGGTGGCGGCTGGCAGTCTGCCCGGACAGAGGCAGTGCCGTTTCGGAGCAACAGGAGAGGTCGCACCGTGGACCAGTTCAGGGGCTGGAAGAGGTACCCGCGCATCATCGAGGGTGCTCTCGCGCGCGCCGGCTACGCGGATGCCGAATTCGCGGTCCGCCGGGGAGAGGTGCGGGGTACGGCGGAGGCCCGGTGGGCGTGGACCGGCGGGGCTGCGGAGCTGACCGCCGAGGAGTGGCCGGACGGGCTGGAGCTGGTGTGGAACTCGTCCGCGGGCTGGGCGTACCAGGAGCGAGACGGTGACAAACTCGTCGCGTTACCGATCCCAGTACTGGCGGCGCCGGCGGCGATCACCGCGCTGCTGCCGGCCCTCATGGACGGGCGCCGCGACCAGCTTCCTGCGTCCGAGGACCGGTGGGAGCACGCTGCGATCCTCGCGAGGTGGGCGGAGTCTGCCGCAGTCCTCGGCGACGACAAGTACGACGCGGCCTACCAGCGCGCCGAGGAGGAAGCCGCGACATTCGAACGGTGGCAGGCCGAGCTGGGTGACGTTCTGCCCGTCACGGCGCCGCTTCCCGTGGAGGCCGACGGCACCGCCGGGGCCGCCGCCCTCGGGTCCGGTGACGCCGGCACGCCAGACGCGGCGGAGCGGGCCCGGCGCGCGCACGTGGACGTCATCCTGCAGTGGGCCCTCACGGCACGCGACGACCGCAGCCACCACCCGGACCCGGAGGCGTTCGGGGCCCTGTGCGACTTCTTCACCCGCGCCGTGGTCTTCCCCGGGCTGATGGACCCCGACGACGGGCAGCGCCAAACCAGCGACCCCTCTCGCGCCCTGGCCCACCTGCTCATCCAACACCTTGAGCAGTACGGCATGGACCTGGATGACCTGCCCGAGCTGGTGGCGCCCGATACGTCCGTCGCGCCCGTCGGTGACGCACTGGCCGAATGCGTCGCCCAGGCACTGCGCTCCAGCCGCTGGTTCAGTGACGCTGCGTCCAACAGCGGGCAGGTGGTGTTCCACACCGTGTTCGGCGCCCACGGAACTCTCCAAGTTGCCGACGAGGCGGGCGGTGACGGCGTGTAGGTGTAAGAGGCGAGGGACACGACCGATGACCGTAACCGCCGCCGACTCAGTCAGTCCTCGAAGTAGGCCTCGTACCAGGCGTCGATCTCATCGGCGGCGAGGGCAGTGGCGAAGATGGCGGTCAGGACCCGCTGAGGCACGGACCGAGGATCGCTGGCGGCCAGTTGCTCCAGGTTCGGCATTGCGCAGGGCCGCAGCGTCGGCGTGGGCGGCGAGGATCACGCCGTGGATGGTCAGGTCGGTCTGCTCATCGATTCACCGACGACGTCCGCTGCCCGGTGCACGTCGCCGATCTGGCCGCCGCCCTGCTGGAGTTGGCCTCGTGCGACGCGGCCGGCATGCACCATCTCGGCGGGCCCGACGCGCTGAGCCGTCACGACCTCGGCATCCTTATCGCCAAGCGGGACGGCCTCGACGACGCCCGGTTGCCCACGGGCCTGCGGGCCGGCAGCACCCTTCCCGGCGCCCTCGACGTACGCCTCGACAGCGGGCGGCCCAGCGCAATCTGCGCACCACACTGCACGGTGCTCGGCAGTTCCTGCAGCGCACTGGCGTGACGCCCCAGTTCGTCGGCTCATGAGCGAGCGGCCAGGTCCCATGAGGACCTGGACGCGCTGCCGTTCGCGCAGGGGCGGCAGGATTCGAACCTGCGGCGCACGGGTTTGGAATCCGCTGCTCTGGCCGAGCTGAGCTACGCCCCTTCAGTGGCTGGAGCCTGGCACGGCCGTAGTTCCCTCAGCCACCGAATTTCGGGCCGAGCACCGACGAAGGATCAGGTGCGGGGCGGGGAGGGCCTGCTGATCAGCATCGGTATGAAGATCGCCATGGTGTACCCCACGCCCGCGAAGAGCGTGATGCCGATGCGCAGCCCGATGCCTTCACCGGCCGCGCCGGTTCCCCAGACGATGCCCAGCCCGACGAGGAGGCACAGGATCCACCAGCCCATCAGCACGTTCCAGGCTCGCAGGTCCTTGCGGAACTCGCGCTCCTTGGCCGCCCGCGCATCGGGGGTGTCGCTCAGGATCCGGGAGTGCCAGGAGAGGTAGCCCATGCGCCGGTCGTGATCCATCTGCTCCCAGTCGGCCGGCCTCAGCGGGATCCGTATGCCGTGGCGCTCGAGGTAGGCGTGGCGCTGTTCGCTGCTCAGCTCGCGCCAGCCGGTGGGCGGCTGCCAGGCCATAAGGTCCCTGCTGGTCCTCAGCGTCATGGCGCGACACGGTACCGCGCCAGACCTCACCGCGTGCAGCTAAGACGCCTGGTCCTGCCATCGCTGAACGGCACCGGGGGAGAAGGGGTCGGTCGGAAGCGGTCGGAACGTGGATCCCTCAAGCACCTTGGTGGCGTACTGCCGTAGACGGTCTTCCTCTGCGCCGGTGAAGCCATGACCCAGCGCCCAGCCGCACAGCTTGTCAACGTCCCACCGGTAGCCCGCCTCGTGCAGTTTCAGCAGCGTGTGCAAGGCGAACGCCTTGTCGATGTGGCTGGCGAGGGCGTTGGCGTGGTTCACGTGCTGCCCCAGCTCGGTCATCGCCGCCTCGACCACCGGCTCCAGCAGCGGTTCGTCCGCCTCGGGGTGTACGGAGCCGTCGACCACGCTCACCGCACGGCGTGCGCGCAGCCACGCGGTCAGGAGGGGATCGGTGCCCCATGGAATGACGCAGATGGCTGTCGCCCGGCCCCGGAGGTCACTGGCGAGATCGCCCACGATCTCCCGGGTTGGCCATGGTGCCAGTACCGGGCCGCGGTCCCACCCCGACAGGGCGCCGCGCTTGGCGACGACGGCGTTCCGTACGTGCTGGGCCATCGGGTGTTGCTGGTAGTTCTGCAGCTGGGGGACCAAGACCAGCTTCTGGCCCGGTTGTTCCATGAGCCATTCGGCGCCGCGGATGCCTGCCTGGTCGGTCGTCCAGCCGGGTTCCTCGGGGGACCACGGCACGTAGGACAAAGGCGCACTGCTGGCGTTCACCACGATCGGGCTCCGTCCCTCGGTCTGTCTACGTACGAGCTTGGCACCGGCACGTCGGTGTCCCGTCAACCAGTGCCCTACGCCAGGAAGCGCATACGACACCACAGGCGACACCGCGGGGTTCACTCCTCCGGCCGATCGAGATTTCCGGGCCGATCGCGCCACACGGGGGTAATTCGGTGATGTTCGCTTGTATGGTGAGTGACCGATGATCAGCAATCAGTGAGGGTCCTGGACGTTCGGGCAGGTCCAAGGGGGTGGTCGCGGTCAGTCCTTCACCGACCACAGGCCAGACGGCGGTACGAGTCCTGTTCATCCTGGATCGGCTGGGTGAACCTTGCGCCGACTGGCCGCAGGTACCCGACACAGCCGTTCGGGCGATCCAGTCCCAGCGCAAGCTGCAGAAGCTGGACTTCCTCGTACGGAACCCGGACTACCTCGCAAACCTGATCATCACCAGGTGGCAGGACGGCAGCCTGCCGGCGGAGCGGCTCCTCGACGCCCGCGCCGTCTTCGAAGAACGCGAGCCGGAACTGCACACCTACCGGATGCTCCGCAACGACCACGGAGCCTACGAAGCTCTCGACAACGCCCTGAGCGTGCTGCGCCACCTGGGACTCATCGCGGTACGGCGCGCAGGCCGAGTGTCCGACGAACGAGTCCGCCGCAGGGACTACTTCCTCCTCCAGGCCGGCGCGGACCAAGCCCAACGGCTCCGCGAGAGCGAAGAGGTCCTCGCCTGGTACGACCAGCAGACCGGCTACGTGGCGGCCGCGGTCGAGGGGATGACCGGAGCCCAGCTGAAGGAACAGCAATACGGGCAGCCCGAGTACGCCACCACACCCGTGCGCCGGATGATCGGCGGTATCTCCGAGCGGGTCCGCGAGCGCCTGGACGAGGCGCTGGCCCAGGAGGGACTGGCATGACCACAGCGAGCAGCGGCCCGGGCCCGGTCGAGGTGTGGCTGGAGGAGATCGCGAAGGCGACCGGCCGAGAGCTGGACGACGTCAAGGCGGTCCTCGCCGAGCACGGCGTGCGTCCGCAGACCGCCCTGCCCAGGCCGCACTCGCTGAGCGTCACCGAGGTGGAGTTCGAGGGCGTGCGCCCCGCTCCGGCCGGTGACCACGATGGCGGCGACGACCAGGAGGGCGAGCCCTTTCACTTCCACTGGAAGATGGGGCCCGGAGTGTGGTGCCTGGCTTCGTCGGGCAAGAACGAGGCCGGCAAGTCCAGCGTGCTGGAGATCATCCTGTGGTGCCTGCGCGGCCGCAGTGCCCTCCAGCGCGACGTCCAGAGCTGGCTGCACCGGGTACGCACCGAGTTCGTCCTCGACGACGAGACCCTCGTCGTCGAGATGACCGTCAGCAACAGCAAGCCGTCGGGGACCGTGGCCTCCAAGGACACCGGAGCGGTGCTCCTGACCTTCGACAACGCCGCCACCTTCGAAGAGCTGATGGACGCCTTCATGCTGGACCGGCTCGGTCTGGAGCCGCTGCGCACCCAGCAGAAGCGCCCCGAAGGAGTGGATGGACCGCCCCTGACCGGCGAACTGTCCTGGCCGGCGTACGCCAGTGCCCTCCACATCAACCGCTCCGGCCTGGGCCACCTCCTGGGTAACGAAGCCCGCAACGCCCTGCCGACCCGGCTCCTTGAGCTCTTTCTGGGAGCACCCTGGGCCGCCACGATGGTGTCCGCCTCGGTCGCGCATAAGATCGTCACGGCGCAGCTGTCCGCCGCCAAGGCCCGCGCGCAGGCCGAGGCAGACGAGCGCAAGAGCAAAATCGACGAACTCGATCGCAGCCTCCAACGAGCCCAGGAACGGCTGGACGCCCTTCCCGACCTCGGTCAGAGCGCCGCCGACCTGAACGGCGCGTACCAGGATCTCGCGGCGGCGACCGAAGCGGCCGGCGCCGCGCAGCGCGAGCTCGCCGAAGCCCGCTCGCAGCACGACGAACTCGAACATCAGCGCCAGAACCTGGCCGCTCTGGTCCACGCCGCGCACGAAGCCGCCCTCGCCAAGGCCTTCTTCCACACCCTGAAACCGACGGTGTGTCCCCGCTGCGACGCCCAGGTCACCCAGACCCAATGGGCCCGGGAAGACGAAGGCCACTGCTCCCTGTGTACCTCCGAACTGCACCCGTCCCCAACGCAGTACGACGGCACCTCAGCCGACGAAGACGGCCTCGACGACGTCGACGACGTCGACGACGACCAGGAACTGCGCCAGACACTCGCCCAGGTCCAACAGGCCGTTGAGACGGCGGCCACCGTGCTGGCCGACAAGCAGGCCAGGGCGACCGCAGTCACTGCCGCACTCGGCCAGACCCGGAACGCCCTTCAGGAGGCGCTGGCCCGCCCGGCCACGGGCGATCGCCGAGCGGCCGAGCTCGAGGTCGCCCGGCTGAAGGGCGCCCTCGATGAACGTCGAGGACGCTTCGACGACCTCGGCGACCCGGCAGGACTCGCGCCGCTCCAACGGGACCAAGACATCCTCAAGGCTGCCGAGAAGGCTGCGCACACCCGCCGCACCCAGGCCCTGAAGGAGGTCATCCGAGCCGTCCAGACCGACATCGTCACGATGGGCCGCCAGCTCGGGCTGGAGATGCTCGAAGACGTCGAACTGGGCACGAGCGCCACCCTGAAGGTGTGGAAGGGCGGCCAGCATCAGTCGTACGGATCGCTCACCGAGGGCGAGCAGCTCCGGTTGAAGATCGTCACCACCACCGCGCTCCTGCGGCACGGCATCCGTACTGGCGTCGGCAGGCACCCGGGACTGCTCATCATCGACTCGCCCGGCGCCGAAGAAGTCGACCGCGGAGACCTGGAGCTGATGCTGGAAGGGCTCGTCCAGCTCACCGAGACGGCACCACGGCTCCAGGTTGTCGTCGCAACCGCCCGCGGCCAGGAGGTGGCCTCGGTCATTCCGGAAGACCAGCTACGCCTCGCGCCGGCCGGGGAACGCCTGTGGTGACCACCCCGTTTCGGCGGGTGTTCCGGGTACAGGCCCGGCCCCTATGCTCCACAGACGGCCGAGCGCAGTGAGGAGATGGTGACCGGTGTCCCCTGGCGCTCCCGATCCGCTGCAACCGCTGGTGGACGCCCAGCGCGCCGGCGGACCCACGCCGTCCCTCGTCGACCTCGGGGGGCTCGGCCACCTCCTGCAGGACACCGCCACCTTGCTCAACCACGACGAACTGCCCACCCTCGTCGCCCTGATGTGCGCCGACCACACAGCTATCCAGGACGACCAGGCCCGTGCGTTCCTCCTCACTGCCGCCGAGGTCCCTCAGGACCCGCTCCGCCTGGAGGGTGTCATCACCTCCCTCCTCGGATGTCCCGAGGCTGTCCACGAACTCGGCGATGACTTGGCCGACATCTGGCTCGATGCCAGCCGCAGCCACACCGACCTCCTGGGCGGCATCGCCCTGGAAGGCACTGCCCGCGTCGTCTTGGCCGGCGCCGCCGCCGAATATGGCCTCCTGGACCGTCTGCGCCGCCTGAACCAGGAACTTGCACGGATCGACGACGACTACGCCCTGCGCACCGTCAGAGTCGCAGGAGCCGTCGCCGAGCATTTCGACTCGCCCGCCCCCGGCCTCCTCCTGAGTCAGCTGGTCGAACGCGACGATGTCTCCGAGGACGCCGCCTTCGAACTCGGCATGCTCGCCCTGCGCCAAGCCCTGCACACCAACGACGCTGACCGCGCCCGCCCACTCCTTCTTGAAGCCCGTCGACACCTCAGCGACGCCCACCAGGACGAAGAACGACCCGACGCGGCCGCCTTCGGCGCCGCCATCGACGCGATCCTCGCCTTCTCCGCCGGCGCTCCTCTCCCCGACGACGCCAGAAGCCAGCTCGACGAAGCCGTCCTGGAACTACGCCTCAACCTCCTGGGCCTGCCACCTGGGTGGCGCACTCCGCGGCTGGACACCCTCACCGCCTGGCAACACCTCCTCGATACCCTCACCCGCGCACAGCACGCGGACCGCCCCGGAGCCTGGCTCCACGCCGCCGCCGTGATCAGCGATCTCGTGGACGTCTACACCGCCCACCGGACGCTCGACCTGTTCGCCCCCTCCTCGACCCCGGCCAATCTCCAGCCGGGGCCTGTTGTACCAGCGGCCACGCACGGCCTTCATTCCCTCCTCGCTCCCCGAGTCGAGGCCACCCTCCTCGCGCACGAAGGCGGACTGGCCCTCCTGGACGAGTGGCTGGAAGAACTCGTCGAGGACCCTGGCCGCGACCAGGACCCGACCACCACGCTCGTTCGGGAACAGGCCGCCCGGCTCCGGCAGGCGCTGGACACCGGGGGTGGTGCCTCGTCCCCAAAACCTGACCGCCCGGCGGCACAACTCGCCGGGCTCGGGCTCTCCTCAGCAGATACCGAGCGCCTACAGAACCTTCTGGCAGACGTACCGGAACTGAGTGAGCGGATCGCAGCGATGCTCGCCTCCCGGCAAGCCGCCCTGCCGGTCGACGAAGTGCCCATCATCGCTACGGCGTTCCGCGACACCCACCGCCAACTGCAGGAGCAATGCCCGGACGGATACGTCGGGCAGTTCGCCGCTGACGTGGACCGCATGGTCCTGCACCTGCTCCGGTTCGTCGACCTGCGGCTGTCCGAGACACAGAAGTACGGGGGACAAGCGCGGGCCTACCTCCGCCAACTCAAGAAGGACGAGGACAAACCCCGCGAAGCCGAACTCGGCCGCGACCTCCGCGACTTCCTGCGCGGCCAGGGCCTGCGGGTGCGCATGGAGGAAACCAACATCGGGGGCGGCCGCGTCGACATCGCCTGGCAGCCGCACACCGAACTCATCACCCTGGAGCTCAAGCGGGACTGGACCGACTCTTCCTGGGACGCGTACGCCAAGACCTACGGGCCCCAGGCGATTTCGTACCAGGTCGCCGGCCCACCCGTGAACTTCCTCGTGGTCCTGGATCTCACCCCGAAGCCGCATGGTCTCGCGGCCATCCCGGCGTGTATCCAGGTCCGCACCCTGCCGGGCCCCGCCGGCGACCCTCGTCCGCGCACCCTGATCATGGTCCGAGTTCAGGGCAACAAACGAGACCCCAGCGACGTGTAGCCGGTCATCGCCTCCGGCGTGCCCAGACCACCACGGGAGCGCCGTCAGGTCCGTGGGTGAAAGCCCGGGCGGCGCCGCACGCGGCACAGTGGACAGCGAAGTACCGGGCGGGCGGTTCGCCCCGGGCGACAGCCAGGCACGTTCGGCACGCTCTGCGCTCGTCGAACTCCCCGGCGTATGGCCGCACGACCGGGACCTCGATTCCGTGGCCGCTGCACAAGAGCCGCATGCCGCCGGCCAGACCAGTGGGCGGCTCCTCGCCCGGCGCGAGGCCGTGCAGCTCACCGGTCCTCGGCGCGCGAACCACCACCGCAGGCGACCGAAGACCGGCGCCGTCCATGGTCACGCGTGGCGGCGACGCCTGAGCCGGCTGCGGGAGGCGCTGGTACACATGGCCCGCCAGTACGGGTACGTCGACGCGGACGTGGACCTGCTGTAACCCCCGAGGTCCGGCGACGACCGTTCTGCCGGGTCAGGAGCCGACAGGGGTAGGCGGCTTCAGCAGCGAGGTCGGAAGGTAGGCGGACCTGGTCCGCAGGTCCCAGCCATGCGCCTGCACGGCGAGTGCGGCCAAGGCGATCGCGCCAAAGGGAAGCAGACTCCCGGGCGCGGGATTCTCACCGACGCCGACACGGTGCTGCGCCAGTCGTTCGTCCAAGGCCCGCTCGAAGGCGCTCTGATCGTCGCGGAGCAGGACGCGCAGCAGGCGCTGGTCGGGACTCACGGCGTGGGCCGCGTCCAAGGCGAGGGCCGCGTCCAGTCGCTCGTCCGTCGATGGCTTGGTCAGCGTCACCTGTGGCCAGTCTCGGGGCAGGTGACCGCGGGCCGGGGTCAGGTAGCCGCACAGGGCGTCCATTTGCGCGAGGTCGGCCGAATCGGAGACGGAGTCCCGGCCCGCGTGGGGCAGGCTGTTGCGCAGTGCGGGCGCGAAGTCGTTGCGCAGGAGCAGACCGATCACCCGTTCCCAGTCCCGCACCAGACCGCTGGAGACGCAGATATCGAAGGCGTCGACCCATGTGCGGGCGGTGACCGTGTCGGTCGCGTCGTGCATCTCGTCATAGTCCAGCTCCTCGCTGGTCAGACGCGTCCCGGTCAAAGGCAAGGGGATCGCCCAGTCGCCGTGGGGAAAGCAGCCCCGGTCCAGCACGCCCAGGCGGCATTCAGCAGCGGTGACCAGGGCGAGGCGAGTGCCCTCGTCGTCGAGGTCGGGGTCCTGGATGGTGCGCGCTGCGACGTGGTCGAGCAGCTCGTGGCCGAGTTCCTCGAGCATCACGCGCATCGGAAAGCCACGCTGATAGACGTCCTCGAAACGCTCCTGGACACGGTCCGTCTTGTCGCCGAGGGCCTGGTCGAGGCGCTGCTGGTTCACGGGGTGGCGTGGCGCGTTGCTGATCTCCATCGGTGAATCCTGTCAGGCGCCACCGACAGCGCCGTTCTCGCGCTTTCCGTCCGGCGACCGCATTCCGGTGACGCGGGCTCCGAAGGCCTTGTGCGAGCGGGGGTGATCACCCCGTGGCGTTCCAGGGCGGCTGGTCGTCGGACCGGACGATGCGCTCATGTTCTGATCGGGCCGCTTCGAGCAGGCGGCGCCAGGAGGTGACCAGCGGCCGGCGTCGCAGGAGGGAGCGCCGTTCACGCTCGGTCATGCCTCCCCAGACGCCGTGCTCGATGCGTTTGTCGAGGGCATGGGCGAGGCACTCGGTGCGCACCGGGCAGCCGGTGCACAGAGCCTTGGCCCGGTTCTGGGCCGCGCCGTCGACGAAGAGTTCGTCCGGATCTGCGGTTCGGCAGATCGCGTGTTCGCCCCAGGTCTCCTGTTCATCCCCGACCATCTGGACGCCGTCCCCTCCCCGGTCCGGCCTGCCGTTCCCCCCGGCAGGCGCAGTCCGGAAACCGTACGGCAAGCACGCGGGTCGTGGGACCTCGCCCGGTTGCGGCAATCCCTTTGAGTGACTGCGGCCTTGACGACATCGCCGGCGCAGGTCGGCTCAACCGGTGCCCGAGCACCCGGGCATGGGCGGCAATGAGGCTTCGCCCGTCAGAGCGCTGGTGCGCTGCCGGATCGCCGCGAACATCTGGGCGCGATTCTCCTTGATCGGGTAGTCGATCCGGTCGTAACGCAGTTGGAGGGCGGCGGTGCGATCCGGGGACTTCAGGAGGACCAGCCCGAGGCTTTCTCCGGGCGTCAGGTCGCGGTGGCCGCACAGCTCCAGCGGCAGACCGTGGTGCGGGTCGGTCAGGGCCTGGACCAGCTCGGCGCGGCGCAGGCCGGTGTCGGAGTCGTGTTCGAGCTGCAGGATCCACCACTCCCCCAGCCTCGCCTCGTGGCCGGTGACGACCTGGGGGACGGCGACCGTGTGAAGGAGACCGAGGCGGCGCAGCAGTCCGCTGGGCAGCCAAGCGGCGTCGCGCCAGGTGGACTCGTAGGCGATCGGCTGGCGTTCGTCGTCCCACTGCTTCTCGTAAGGGGTCCAGGTGTCGCCGGCCAGCCAGCAGGCTTCTCCGCCGTTGCTCTGGATCTGCTGGGCGAGGGCCGCCTCGGCCTTCTGGAAGGCACGGCGCGAGGGGCCCGTGAGCTGGATGCTGGTCGGCTGCCCGAGTCGGCGGAGCTCGATACCGCGATCGGTGCGCGCGCAGATCCGGACGCCGTTGAGTCCGTAAATTTCGTCTCGTCCGGAGCGCATCGGTGCGCGGCAGGGCAGCAGCCCGCCCAGCAGGCTGTCGAGGCTGTCGTTGCTCTCCAGGTGGAGCCTGAGGCCGTGCGGGGTCGGCTGCACGTAGCGGATGCCGAAGGGGTACTCGAAGAAGTGCCTCTGCGAGTTGAGGACCCAGTAGAACACCTCGGATTCGAGGAGCAGTTGCACCTGCTGAGCCGGAACCGGGATGAGGGGCGCGCCGGGCTGCAAGGCGGTGACGGCGTCGCAGGCGGCTTGGCGGGGGGCGCCGGTGTAGAGGGCGTAGGTCCGGGCCCGGCTGCTGATCTGGGTGGCCGACATGGCTTCAGGCACCTTTCGCTCAGCTCCGTCGGCCCGCGGAGCGTGAGGAACAGGCACTGATGTGCGGTATGGCGGTCAGTGGGGTGCAGCTGATCGAAGCCGCGCTTCTTCGCCTCCGCCTTGAACCCGTGGGGCCGAGGTTCGCGTGAGGAGCAGCAGACCGATGCCGCACGGCGCGACTGTAGTCCTCGGGCCCGGCTCGAAGGGGGCGCCACGCCGTTCGCCGGTGCGGGGCGCGGCTTACAAGCGGGACGCGGCTGGCTGGGGGTCGTTGTGCTCGGCAAGTTGGTCGCGGGCGACGGCTTCGTGTCGGAGCGCGGTCCTGAGGTGCCACAACGAGATCGCGGGCAGGAGACCGCCGAGCCGGGCCACCGCCCTCATCGCCTCGGCCGCCTGGGCCAGGAGCTTGGCGGTCGATCGCGCCTGCTTGGTGCTCCGATCCCCAGTCAGGCGTTCTACGATCTCGTCCAGTAGTTGTGCCAGCTCACCGGCTCCGGGGTCCTCCGGTGCTTCGGCTCCCCACCACTGGACGGCCGCCTCCAAGGCGATGAAGCAGAAGGTGCGGTCGAGCGGTGGCGTTGTTCCTACGTCCCCGTGCATCACGGTCACCATCGTTCACCGTCAGGGGTTCTCTCGGGGCGGGAACCGAGAATCGGCCGCTCTCGGGTCAGCCCGCGACGCGGGGTGTGACGGGTTCCGAACACGGTCGCGCTGCGGCTGGCACGGGTATGCCGCGGCGCAGGGCCTCGCGAGTGAGGATGTCGAGCTGGGCACCGGCCGCGGTGTAGGCGTCGGCGGCGCGCGCCAGGCGTTGCTCGGCGGCGGCCAGGTCTGCGGCGAGTTCTACATCGGTTCGCGGCCGCGCGTGAAAGCTCGGCTGTGGTGAAAGCTCTGTCGCACCAAGGTGGGGCTCGTCCTGCCTTGCGGAGCGGCGGATGAACACGCCCTTGCCCTTGACCGCGTAGACCAGGCCCTCGCGTTTGAGTACGCGCACCGCGTTCTGTGCGGTCGAGTTGGCGATCCCGAAGCGGTCTTGGAGTTCCCGCGCGGAGGGAAGCCGCCCGCCCGGTTCGAAGCTGCCGGACCGAATCTCCTCCCTGAGCAGGTCTGCCGTACGGACGTAGGGGGGCCGGGGGTCGTGTTCCTCGTCGATCACGTCGTTGGCGACGTGGGGAAACTCCGTCCGGGCCGCCGGCGGGAGGCCGGGGTGTGTGCTGCTGACGTAGCTGCCCCGCCCGAGCACGGAGTAGACCATGCCTTCCTGCTTCAAGACCCTCAGCGCGTTTTGCACCGTCGAGCTGGAGACTCCGAAGCGCGCCTGGAGTACCCGCGCCGACGGCAGTCGGCTCCCGCGGGCGTACTCCCCGGTCTGGATCCCGGCGCGCAGCACCTCGGCAGCCTGGAGGTAGGGCGGCCTCGAGTCGTCTTCCAGCGGCAATGTCATGGGTGTAACCGTACGCAGCACCATCTTCCGCTCCGGGCTGCGAGTTGACCCCCGCGGCCGTCTGGCCAGCGAAAACAGGTCGAATATCTGTGCCATTTCCCGGAATCTCGGGTTACGGTTCGTACCTGGAAGAGCACGAAGGGGGACATCATGGAGGCCACAACGTCTCGGTACGTCGGGCGCCCTCCGGGCATCGTGACCCGGGAGGACGGACTGACCGACCGGCAGCACAGGATCGTCGACGCCATCCGGTCCAGCATCAGAGACCGCGGATACCCGCCGTCGATGCGGGAGCTGGGCCAGGCCGCCGGGCTCTCCAGCACCTCGTCCGTCGCGCATCAGATCGGCGCTCTGGTGAAGAAGGGCGTCCTGCGACAGGACCCGAAGCGCCCTCGCGCCTACGTCCCCACCACGACAGCCGGCCCCGAGGGCGACGTCGCCGTGGAAGCGGGCCCCGAAGACGCGGTGTCCGACTCCTCGGTGGTCCACACCCCACTCGTCGGCCGCATCGCCGCCGGCGTTCCCATCACCGCCGACGAGCAGGTCGAGGATGTGCTCGCGCTGCCGAGGCAACTCGTCGGCAGCGGGAAGGTGTTCGCGCTCACGGTCAGCGGCGAGTCGATGATCAAGGCGCACATCATGGACGGCGACACGGTCGCCGTCAGGGTGCAGCCGGACGCCGAGAACGGCGAGATCGTCGCCGCCATGATCGACGGCGAGGCGACGGTCAAGCGGCTCAAGCGGGATGGCTCGACGGTGTGGCTCATGCCGGAGAACGACGCCTTCGAGCCTATCTGCGGCGACGCGGCGTCCATCCTCGGCAAGGTCGTGGCGGTCATGCGCAGCGTGTGAGCACCGCCGGTCGGGGATCCCGGCCGGCCGGAAGCGGTGACTGCTGTGGTTGATTCATTTTGGGATGGGGAAACGCATGAGCGACGAATCAGGGCCGGACGTGACGTGGGAAGAGATCGCGGACAGCTGGCGGCTGGACGAACTTCTCGAAGGCCGCATGCGGCCCACCACGAGCGACGACGTGCTGACGCTGATGACGATCGGGGCGCTGCGCGGACGGCCGCCGCTGAGTGAGGCCGCGCGGCGCAAGGCCCTCGACGTCATGATGGCGGCGGCTGACGGCGGCGCGGGGGCCGAAGAGGACCACACGCCGCGGGATCCTGCCCGTATCGAGCAGACTCGTCAGGCCGCGCTGCGTGCCTTCGACGAGGCCCAGCAGCAACGCGAGGAGTGACCAAGCCCAGGCGGCTCGCCGCAGAGCCGCCGCAGGGCACGGACAGGGTGCCTTCGAACCGAGCGCCATCGTTGACCAGGGCATGAGCGTTCGGAACCTCCTCGACACGGCCTTCGCACAGCCGGCCGCCCCGGCTACGCGTGACAGCGGCCTCACCTTCACCGCCCTGACCTCGGGCGCCTGGAAGGAGTTCCTTCTCGGTCCCGGCGCTGGGCCCGGCAGATCGGGATCCTGGGACGAGCAGCTGGCGGTGCTGTGGAAGCGAGTGGTCGCCGAGTGCGGAGAGGCACAGCGACTCGCGGACGAGCACGACATCGACTGGGAGCTGGCTCCTCACGAGACGAAGGCGGTCCTCGCGCTGTGCGGGCCGGACGACGTCGTCATCGACGTCGCCGCGGCCGCACTGGCGACCCAGCGGGACCAGTGGGAGCTCGAGCGGCGCTTCGCCCGGATCCATCGCCGCCTGCCCTCGGACCTGTCCGGCCTGGTGCCCGCGGACGTCGGCGCGCTGCGGTCCGGTCTGCTGGACGAACAGGATTTCCCCGCCAGCACCTACGCCGTGCAGCAGGACCGAGCCGTACGGTGGCTGCGCGCCCTGACCGGCACGGCGGCCTACCTCTCCGCCGCGCACATGGTCCCCGCCCCGCTCGCCCTGGACGTGGTCACCACCGCCCCGCTGGACGAACCGACCCGGCAGGCTCTGCGGCTGCCGGCCCCCTGGTCGCTCATCACACACGACGCCGTCCCCCTGCGCGCGGCCCAAGCCGACGACGACGAGCTCGCCGCGCTCATCGAGGCCGGCGTGTGCGTGGGACCGGAGCCAGTCATCCTCGGCGGCCTGCTCGCCTCCCAGCCCGATGGCCAGCTCGACACGACGTCCGGGTTCCTGCTCATCTCCTCCCTCGACGCGACGGGGAAGCGATGCCAAGTGCTGCAGCCGACCGCGTACGGCAAACACGGCGGCGGCCGCGTGCTGTACGGGTACGCCGCGCAGTTGGCGTTCGCCCGATGGACGCAGCCGCCCGCTCTGCCGGACCCCGGTCCGCGCCCCACGTCGCGCAGCACCTTGGGCAGGATCGCCACGAGCGAGGCCGGGCAGGCCGGCGGCTTCCATGGGGTCCGTGTCCTGGACTTCACCCCTCCACCCGAGGGACCGCCCGAGCAGCGCACGGCGCCAACCGGCTCGCGAGGGCCGCTCGTCGTCGGCACGTGGCGGCGGGCGCACTGGAAGCCCGGAGTGCGGATCGGGATCCGCGACAGTGACGGGCGGCTCGTCGGGCCGGTCTACAAGGACGGTGCGGTCGAGGGCGTCACGTTCACTCGTGAGCGCCGGTTCTTCCTCCGCGCGCGGGTCCGCGCCGACCTCCCCCTCGCACCCGCCACCCCGGTCTACCGGATCCCGAACCCCGGCGCTGCGAGCCGGTGACCTCCATGTGAAAGAGAGAGCCGGTCGCGGCAGAGGGTCGCGAGAGCGGGTTGCCGCGGCCGGAGGGCGGCTGATCACGCCTGAACCGGCGGAGTACACCCCCGGACGCAGCGCACGGGGGGACGCGGCGTCCAGGGGGACTGCTCGACAAAGTACCGCGCCAACCAGCCGCTTATCGCACATATCGGGGAATCCCATCACGCGTCGGCGCGCAGCGCGGGCTCGTGGCCGGGAAGCAGTGGGCGAGGAAGTCGGATCAACTGGCGGCCGGCGTGTGCAGCGGATGCACAGCCTGCCCGCGTGCGTCGGGCAACGGGACGTGTTCGGCACACAGGATCCGCAGGCGCAGTGGCGGGTGCGTGCGCAGGCCCCGCACCGCCACCCAGATCCGGGGCAGCACGGCGCGGGCGCGTTCACGGTCGAGGTCCTCGCGCCACATGTCGGCCACGGCGGTCCGGCCGCAGACACGGGCGGCCGCGAGGTCGCAAGCCAGTTCGCCCCACCAGAAGAACAGGGTGTTCAGCGCCCAGGCGGCGGCTGCTGTCAGGGCGAAGGCGGGCAGGGGCAGCAGGCCCGCGGCCAGGCCGGCCACCGCGACGGCGGCGGACTCGGCGGCGATGCGCTTGCCGGTGTCGCGGCGCTGGAGGTGGGCGAGTTCGTGCTCCAGGACCGCGGGGAGGTGGTTAGTGTGACGGGGGTGGAGCCACCGCATGCCGAGCCACACGTGGCCTCGGCGGCCGTGGCCGGTGGAGCGGGCGTCGGCCCAGCTGCCGGTCTCGCTGGAGGTGGCCAGGGTGACCTTCTTCAGTCCGCGCTCGGCGGTGGTGCGGCGTACGTGCTCGGTGGTCTGCCGCATCCTGGTGGCGATGTGGCGGTACGTGTCGCTGTCGGACGGGTCGGGCTTGCGGCCTGCGTGGACCTGCCAGGTCAACGCCTGGGCCGACGGCCCCATGGTGATCGCCGACTTCTGCCGGGCGCGGCCCTGCACCAACCACAGTCCGCCGGCCGCCGCCGCCACACCGACGGCGATGCCGGCCGACGGTCCGCGCAGCTGTGTCATGACGGCCTCGCTGGTGATCGCCGTCGCCACCACCGCCTGCCCCACGTGGCGTTGCAGCCTCTCCCCCAGTGTCATGGTGATCACCGTAGTCGGCGGGCGCCGTGTGTCCGGCTACGCCCTGACGCCAGCGAGTGCACTCCCCACGAGTCAGTACGAGTACCGCCTGGATGCCGGGCCCAGCAGGAGGAGGAAAAAGAAGCTGGATGGCATCGCGACTTCGCTGGCGCCTTCCGAGCTTCGCGAACGCTCCGATGATGGCCGTGAAGGGGAGGGATACTGAGAAGAAGCCATTCCCAAGTCGCCAGGAAGGGCAGCCGCATTGAGCCAGTCCCACGGTCATGAGACCGGCCCGTACGAGGCACTCCGGCAGGGCCGGACGGCAGTGGATCGTCTGATGACCGGCATGCTGGGCGCCGGTGGGATGTTCCTGGAGGTGGCGGCAACCCAGGTACTCCTGTCCACCGCGAGCCCCCGCGTCCAGTTCGTCGAGTTCACCGCCGATCACGAGAAGGAGAACGGAGCCGACTGGCTGTGGTGGTGGGTGGACCGGGACGGCACCTGCTACGGGCTCCTTGTCCAGGCAAAGATCTTGAAGGTGAACGGCAGGCGCTGGAGCGTCGACTTCACCTACAAGACGCGCGGCGACGACCGGACGCAGCTCTCCAAGCTGATCAGGGCGGCGAACCGCTTCGACGTCCCCGCGGCCTACGTCCTGTACTGCGGCGACTCGCAGTACCGATCGACTCTGAACTGCGATCGCACCCATGACGACATTCCTTGCAAGGAACGTGACCGGGTTGGTGTATCCACCGTCTCCGCCCTGGTAGCGGAGACCGCGGTCGGGCTGGGCGGGACGAGTGCGGGCGTGATGGCTTTCCACGACGCGATCCCCGTCGAGGACATCGCCAGCCCCGACGGCCTGGACGCGCCGATCGTGCCTCTCGCGCGCGGGCTGGACGAGGACCTCGAGCGCTTCCTGCGGCAGCCTCAGCGGGGGTCTCGCCGGGTGGCAAAAGAACTTCTCCGGCCGGTCCAACAGATCAGGAACGGCCAGTTCGCCGGTGCCGCAGTCATGCAACGCGCCACCCCGGTCACCAACGCCCTCTTCCAGAACGTCCCCAACGACTTCGGGCACTTCTCTGTGCCGTACCTCGCGCACATGCTCTGCGGTCTGCGGGCCGAGGTCCCCGACTACGTCCGGGACGTCCTGGAAGGCCGGCCTCCTCCGCCGTGGGTCACTGACCATCTCGGCGGGATCGTCGTGATCCCCGATGCGGACGCCCCGACCACGGCGTCACCGGCCCTGGCCGGTGACGCCGGGCTACTCCTCCCAGATCTCCCAGAAGCGCCTCAGCCGCCGCTTGATCACCGCCCTGGGCAGGCCGCGTGAGGTCGACACGGCACGTCGGGGGCTCATCCGCTCCAGGGGACTCGGGCGAGAACCAGCCCCCGGACGTCGGCGGCGCCGGTCGCCCGGAGCCGGAGCGCGACGTGCTGGAGCTGCGAACCGCTGGTGAAGACGTCGTCGACGAGCAGGATGGTGGCTCCCTTGATGTCGCCGGTGTCTCCGGTCCAAGTCAGGGCGGCGGCATGCGCGGTGGCGGCCGCGCGTTTGTCGTCCAGGGTGCGGTTCGCGGACCGTGGCGTCTCGGCGTGTTTCACCAGCCGATGCGCGCCCGGCGGGCTGAGCGGGAAGGCTCGGGTCACGTCCTCCGTGTAGGCGGCATCCATGATCGCCTCGATGTGCCGGATGGGCTGGCGGCCAGTGTGTGTGGGGTTGCCGACCACGTGGTCGACGCCCCGCATCTCCTCGGGGTGGCTCTCCATCCAGCCGACGAGGAGCCGGCCGAAGATCATCGCCCAGCCGGCCCTCCCCTCGTATTTCAGCGTGTGGATCTTGTCGCGCAGGGCTCCGGAGTACATGGCCACTGCGTCGACGCGGGAGAACCCCCGCTCGGCTTCCGATAGCGCGCACACCCGGTTGCTGCACTGTCTGCCGGGCGCGACGGACTGGGAGCAGACCGGGCAGTGGGGCTCGGCGACTGGCTGGAGGGTGCGGCCGGCGCAGTCGGAGCACAGGCGGGCGGTGCCGGTGATGCGGTACGCGCACACTGGGCAGCCTGGGAAGCCTGCCGGATCCGGGAGGCCTGCCGTCACAGACCGGCCAGGGCGAGCTGCTGGCGCTGCTGGCCGGCGGCTTGGATGTCCGCTGCCTGGCCGAGGCGGTCGGTGATGTCGCTGGAGGCGGTGACCAGGATCGCCCGGTCCTCGTCCAGCATTTTCTTCGCCCAGGGCTGGGTGTCGGCGAGAGAGCGGATCAGGAAGACGAGCTTGCCGTGCTCGGCGGCTAGGCGGGCCTGCATCTTGGCGCCCGACGTGCTGGAGGCCTCGATGACGACGCTGCCCAGGGTGGTGCCGCTGGTGACGACGTTGCGGCGGGGGAAGGTGTGCCTGGCCGGGGGATGGGTGGGCCAGAACTGGCTCAGTAGTGCGCCGCCGGCAGCGAGGATCGCCTTGGCGAGCGGCCGATTCTCGGCCGGGTAGATCGGGGCGGCGATGCCGGTGCCCATGACAGCGAAGGTCCGGCCGCCCGCAGCGAGCGTGGCCTGGTGGGCTGCCGCGTCGACGCCCTTGGCCAGGCCACTGGCGATCACGACGTCGTGCTCGACGAGCTCGCGGGCCATCCGGGCGGCACGGCGAAGCCCGTCCTCGGAGGCCTGACGGGTGCCGACGACGGCGATGGAGCGGGCGTCGCGCTGATCGAGCTCGCCGCGGTAGAAGAGGAACGGCGGCAAGTTACCGATCAGCCTCAGATTCGCCGGGTAGTCCTTGTCCAGGACCGTGACCAGGCGCGCGTCGGCCTTGCCGGCTGCGGCGAGTTCCTCGTCGACTCGGGCGCGGGCATCGTCCAGGCCGACGGCCAGGGCCTGCTGCAGCAGGGGGCGGTTCTTCGTCGCTGCACGCGAGTCCTCGTGCAGCTGTCCGTCCATGAGCGCTGCTAGACCCTCGGGGCTCTGGGCACTGCGGGCGAGCAGACTCCAGTCCAGGGTGGCATCGCCGGCGCGCAGCGCGCACAGGGTCAGCAGATCGTGCTGGTCAGCGGTGATATCGAGGTCCATCAAGGTGTCCTTCTACTCGTGGCCCCGGGATGTTCGAAGGATGAAGCGGTGTCTCGGGCCACTTCCATCATGGCGTACGCGGCCCCCGTACGGGCGGGAAGGGGCCCTCGGACCGATTTTTCAGGCGTGCCGCCGCTGCTCCATCCGGGCGAGGGCTTCGGCGAGCTGGGTGGCCCCGCCGGGCGCCGCGACCGGTTCCCAGATGATCCCTACCGCCAGACAGATGCCGCTGACCAGGCGCTCCGCCTCGCGAGTGTCATACCACTGCTCGACCTGTCCGGGCAGAGCAATCCACCACAGAGCGGTGGTCGTCGTCTCCCCGGTAGGCACGAGGTACTCGCCTCGCCAGACGAGGGGGTACGCGTTCTGCTGGAGGTGAGTGAGCATGTCGGCGAGGTGCCGCTGCCGGGCGATCTTGTAGGCGGTCATGGGAGAGCGGGTGCCAGCAGGAACCGGGCGGGGTGCCGGATGAGCCATCCGGGCAGGGGCCGCCTCAGAGGCCTGGGGTTCGACGGCGACCTCCTCAGCGGCAGCGAAGTGCTCCATGGCCGTCGTCAGGACTACCGACGGCCCTTCCTCCGCTCCTCCAGGGCCCGTCGTCGTCTGGAAGTGCGTCAGGGTGATGTCGTTGGTGGTGAAGGGATCGATCGTGACGCCGGGACGCAGCTGGTAGACGGTGTGGCGCGAGGGGTATTTTCCGATGGTCAGTGCGATGACCCGTGCTGCTCCGGCCTCGCTGAGGAGGGTGCGGGCCCACTCTAGGGACTTGCCCTCGGTGGTGAAGTCGTCGAAGACGATCACCGTCTTGCCGACGATCTTCTTCTTGTAGGCCGGGTTGACTCGTACGGTGCGGGCCTGGGCGGCGATGGAGATGTCCCGGCCCGTCGACTGGCCGACGCTCCTCTTGTACCGCTCCAGGCTGGTGTCCGGGGCCTGGGTGACGCGTTCGAGAAGGTCCTCCTTGTAGGAGGAGCCGGTCATGACCTTGGCGCGCCGCAGGAAGCCGGCGAGCTGCGGGTTGCCCTTGGCCGGTGTACTGCTGGGGTACACGCAGAAGAAGCTCCGACCAGGCAGCGCACCGTCGAGGTAGGCCGCACACAGAAGGTGCAGCATCAGGACATCACGCGCGTCCTCGTCCCCGACCTTGACGGTGTTCTCGTAGGTGAAGATGTCCTTGATCGTGAAGGTCCGGCCGCCGCCGCGGGGGAACCGCGCGTTGAAGGGCAGCATCGAGCGAATCGCGAAGGCGCGGTCCTCGTCATCGAGACGGAACGCCCAGCGGGGCTCGTGCAGCAGGAAGTACTTCAGGAGTTCGATGACGTCGGCGGGCTCGTCGGACATCAGCGAGGTGATCTTCGCTCCCAGGCGGCTGGCCCAGCGGGCGTGGATGTGGACGACTCCGGCGTGGATGCCTGTGTACCAGTCGAACTGCGAGGTCCCGATGAGGATGAGCTGGTTCATGCGCAGGTCGAGTCTGTCCGCGACCGCCTCCAGCCAGGCGCCGTTTCCGCGCTTCGCCTTGTCCGGGATGTCGTCGCGGCACAAGTGCAGGGCCGGTTCGGGGAGACTGGCCGCAGCGAGGGCCGATTTCGCGTCCATCGGGTCGTTGGTCAGCAGAACCCAGGCCACATCGCGCTCATCGAGCCACCGCAAGAGCTCGGCGATCCCTTCGTGGGCGTGTCCCGGCCCGCGCAGGACTGCCTTGTAGTCGATCGCGACCGCGCGCACCGTGTTCTTCTCGTCCATCGCCGCCCCCACTGCCGTGCCGTGATCATGAACTGACCGTCTGGCCATGATCTCAGCCGACTTGGCCGCGAACCTGCGGATTTCGGGATTCCCTGGCTCCGGCTCGCTGGCAGCCGGCCTTGCGCCTCCGTGCTCGCGGACACCTTCGTCGCGGCGGAAGAGAGCGGGTTCCGCGACGACGCCACCGTGGTCGTCCTGATACGGGCGGAGGGCTGAGGGCCGCCCTTGCCCAGCTTGGGGAACGCCGGGTCGGGACGGGTCCCCCGGACGTCGCGGGGCTCAGGTCGGTCTGGCGGCGGAGTGTCAGGACGCGACGAGCTGGTTTTGTGGTCCGCCAACAAAGTTGGTGACCAGCGCACGGATCCGTGAGCGGAGCTCGGACCACTCCTCGGTGGATCGATGCTCCGCCTCCATCTGTTCAAGCACCTTCTCGAAGGACAGCAAGGCCACACGGCCGCGGCGACGGCCCAGCGCGGTCCGGGCCTCCTGCAGAAGGGGCTCCCTAGCATCCGCGCCCTCGGCTCGGCGGTGTAGCGCGGTGATCCGGGTCAGCACGTTGAGGTTGCCCAGGATCCGGACGAGCTCTTGATCCGCCCATCTGCCGAGCTCTTGATCCGCCCATCTGCCGAGCACGGCTCGTCTGCCCTTCCAGACCGCGAATCCGACGCCGGCGATCCACGTCGGCAGCATCACGATGCGGACGGCCGGAGTCTCGGCCTGCGGGATCAACCCGCTGGCCAGGAGCATTCCGTACGGCCCCTGTGCCAGAGCGATGACCATGCACCACTGCAGCAGACCCCTCGGGTACCAGCGTAGGCGGCCGTCAGCGAGGGTCACCATCGCACCGACCACCGCCAGACCGACCAGGAGCAGCCAGGCTGCCTCCGCACTCACAGCTGTCATGTCACGCACATGCGGACTGTAATGCCCGGCACCGACAGCCTGGCCGCGGCCGGGAGGAGGGCTCAGGCTTCCGGGACGTCGTCGTGCTCGGGGCGGTCCGCATCGGGGGCGAGATGGTCCACGAGCATCAGCAGCATCTGCACGGCGAGGGCGCCGAGGAGGATGGTGACCCATCCCATGGTCCATGGCGTGCTGCGGGTGTCGAGCACGGTGGGCGTGAGCACCACCATGGCGGCGATCATGCCGCACGGAAGGACCCACTGCCGCCTCATGTCCGGCTGCCCGGCACGGCGTCGTCGGGCTGGTGGCCGCCCTCGGTGTCGTTGTCCGGGTGGTGCGGATGGTTTCGCCACGGAGCGGCCATGGTCATGAGCTCCTGGAGAAGGTGCTCGGCTGTGCCGTCGGGGTCCTGGGCGTGTACGGCCTCGGCGTAGGACTTCTCCAGAGCGTGGGCGGCTGTCCAGTCGTCCTCGTACGCCTGGCGGCCGTCGGGGTATTGCTCGCGGCGCCGGTCGTCGAGGCGGTCCACGATGAACTGGTAGGCGCGTACGCCGGTCTGCGGGTCCAAGAGCATGCGGTGGATCTTTCGGAGTGGGTGACCTGGTCGGGTGGGTCGGTCTACCGGCTGAGCGGTCGTGCGGCGCGGGCGCGCCGAGCGGCGCGGAATGCTTCGGCGGGATCGTCGCAGGCTCCGGGGGCGGGACGCCACTCATCGGCTCGCCAGAGCGTGAAGGGGTGCCACCGACCGTCGAGACCGGGCCGGATCTGCACGCCTGCGGTCGAGTCGGTGATCGCTCCGTCGGCGATGTCGATGATGCCGAGGGTGACGGCGCGGGAGGCGCGGAGGGCCTCTGCGGCCTGTTCCAGGGTGCTCGGCGGGATCGTGGCTGCGGCGAGGGTGGCATGGGCGCCGGCCGGGCCGCCGTGACGGTAGCCGATCATCATGGCGCGCAGCGTGGTTTCGGTGAGACCGGTGGCGTCGGCGGCGGCGGGTAGCCGGTCGATGCCGTGGGGGCTGGCGAGGATTCGCACGGTGTCGGCGAGGTCGTCGTGGGGTGGGTCCGGGATGGCGGTCAGGAGCGCTCGGGCGCGGTTGGCGGCGTCCTGGGTCATCCAGGCCAGGTCTTGGGCGCGGGGCCCGGGGATGGGCGGGTCGTCGAGGGTGGTGGTGACCGGGACGATGGGATCGAGGTCGATGTCGGGCGGGGAGTGCGGTGGCCGGTGGGCTGCCAGGGAGTAGAGCTGGTCGGCGCGGACGGTTCCGTCGGCGTCTGCCGGGAGGGTGCCGGGGTCGGTGTCGGCCATGAGGTCGCGGACGAGGGCGGCAAGGCTGCGGGCGGGCATGCCGCGGGCGCCGAGCAGGATGGAGGCCGTGACGGCGAGGCGTTCGGTGACGGCGTGGCCGAGGGCGGCGCTGTGGTCGCACACACGGCCCGCGTGGCCGGTGGGGCAGGAGCAGGAGAACGTGATCTCTTCTGCGTCCGGGACGATGGCGACGCCGCCTGCGTGTCCGGGGTCTGCGATCGCCGCGGGGACCCGGTGGGCGAGGAGGTCGGCGACGGCTTGGGGGTTGCCGGCCAGGCGGTCGGCGAGAGTGTCCCACTGGCTGTCGGTCAGTTCGGGCAGGAGCAGGACGGCTTGGTGGGTGGCCTTCTTCGCGGTGACGGCGGCGGCCAGGCGGCCGGGCTGTGCGTGAATCTGGGCGACGGCGCCGTTGCGGTGGAGGTTGAGGCCCTTGCCGTAGGAGCCGGAGCCGTTGGTCGCCAGGTGGAAGGCTTGTTTCCAGGCGGCGACGAGGGGGGCCATGTTGCGGGTGTTGCCGGAGCCGGTCATCGGGTTCCCAGGGCGACGAGGGCGTTGAGTTCGGTGTCGTCGAGGTCGGCGAGGGCGCTCTCGCCGGAGGTGAGGACCGCGTCGGTAAGGGCGCGTTTGCGGGCGAGGAGGTCGTTGATGTGATCTTCCACGGTGCCCTCGGTGATCAGGTGGTGGACCTGGACGGTGCGGTGCTGGCCGATGCGGTGGGCGCGGTCGGTCGCCTGGTCTTCGACGGCCGGGTTCCAGGGCCGGTCGTAGTGAACGACGTGCTCGGCCCGGGTGAGGGTCAGTCCGGTGCCGGCGGCCTTGACGGACAGGATGAACACCGGCGCGGGGTCCGGGTCGTTCTGGAAGGCGTCGACGAGGTCCTGGCGGCGCGCTGGGGGCGTCCCGCCGTGGAGGAAGCGGACGGAGCGGCCGCGGGCGCGGAGGTGGTGCTCGAGGATCCGGCCCATCTGTACATACCCAGTGAAGATCAGGGAGGCTTCGCCGCGCTCGGCCAGGGTGGGCATGAGGTCGTCCAGGGCTGCCAGCTTGCCCGAGCGGAGGGAGAGGCCGGCCGGGTCGGCGTCGTCCAGCGGCTCCTTGAGATACAGGCTGGGGGTGTTGCAGATCTGGCGCAGGGCCTGGAGCAGCTTGAGGACCAGGCCGCGGCGCTGGATTCCGGTGCTGGTGGCGATCTTGTCCATGGTGTCGCGGACCGATGCCTCGTACAGGCCGATCTGTTCTTCGGTGAGGGCGACGATGCGGTGGTGGTGCACTTTGCCCGGCAGTTCTGGGGCGATGCCGGGGTCCGTCTTGCGCCGTCGCATCATGAACGGGCCGACGAGCCGGGCGAGTTGGGCTGCGGCGGGTGAGGCGGAGTCCTTCTCGACGGCGCTGTAGCGGGTGCGGAAGGCTTTGCGGGTGCCGAAGAGGGAGGGGTTGGTCCAGTCGAGGATGGCCCACAGCTCGGTGATGTTGTTCTCCACCGGGGTGCCGGTGACCGCGATCCGGCCGCGGGCGGGCACGGTGCGCAGTGCCTTGGCGGTGGCGGAGGTGGGGTTCTTGATGTGCTGGGCCTCGTCCGCGACGACCAGACCCCACTCGGCGGCGGCGAGGGATGTGGTGTCACGGCGGACGGTGCCGTAGGTGGTGATGACGACCGTGTTGGGGTCGAGGGCGTCGCGGTCGAGGGTTCGGTCGGCGCCGTGGTAGCGCACGACCGTGGTGGAGGGCGCGAAGCGGGCGATCTCGCGCTCCCAGTTCGCGATCAGGGAGGCCGGGCAGACCACCAGCGTCGGGCCAGCGGCGCGGGTGGTCTCGACGCGGTTCAGGTGCAGGGCGATGGTCGTCAGGGTCTTGCCGAGGCCCATGTCGTCGGCGAGCAAGGCGCCGAAGCCCAGGTCGACCATGTTCGCGAGCCAGGTCAGGGCGCGCTGCTGGTAGTGGCGCAGCGTCGCTTTCAGGGCGGCCGGCGACGGCACGGCCCGGGGGGCGTCGGGGGCGCCGCGCAGCGTGCCGACCAGGGTGGCCAGGGCGCCGGCGGGCCGGGCTTCGAGGGCTTCGCCGTCGAGGGTGAGGGTGCCGGACAGGGCCGCGGTCAGCGCGTCGAGGGACGGCAGGGGTGCGAGGTCTCGGGCGCGGGCGCGGCGAGCGGTGTCGGCGTCGACCAGGAGCCAGCGGCCTCGTAGTTGGATCAGCGGCCACGCGGCGTCGGCCAGCGCGGTCATCTCCTGCTCGGTCAGCGGGTCACCGTCGAGGTTGATGTGCCAGCGGCAGTCCACCAGTCGCTCCAGAGCGAGGTATCCGCCACCCGTCGGGGACTCGTCCTCGTCGCCGGGGTCGTGGGTGCCGATGACGGCGGTGGCGGTGAGGGCGCCGAGGAGGGTGGGGGGCCACTGCACGGTGATGCCGGCCTCGGCGAGCGGGGCGGTGGCGTGGCCGTGGAGGCGGGCCAGGTTCTGGGCGTCCAGGGAGATGCGGTGGGGGCGTTCCTGGGCGGCGAGTTGCGCCAGGGGCGGGTAGTGGCGGGCGGCCCGGCGCAGCGCGCGGCGTACAGCGGGCAGGGCGGCGGGGGTGAGCTCGGCTTGGCTGTGCGGTGCCCCGTCCCAGACAGTGATCGCTGCAACGGTGTCGTCCTGATCGGGGGCGGCGAGGTGCAGGACGGCAGGTGCGGACGGGATGGTGCCCGCGGTGTCGGGTTCCTTGATACGCAGCACCAGGCGCGGGGTGGGGTGGGGATCGACGGTGTCCTCGATCGCGTCCGCCCACCTCCACAACTCGGGTGTCGCATCGGCATCCTGGCCGGCAGGCCCGGTGTGAGGGCCGGATCCCAGGAGGGTGGGAGTGCCGGGGGTGCGGAGCATGGTGTCGGCGACGGCGTCGAGCAGGGGCCACACCGCGTGTTCGGGGGACGGGACGCGGATGGGGTTGGTGCCGGCGAGGAGGCAGTGACCTTCGGGGGCCATCAGCGCGGCGACGTCGGTGACGGCGGTGCGCAGGGTTTCGGTAATCGGGCCGATGCGCCAGCAGCCCTGGCCTTGGTCGGTGAGGGCCGGGTGGACGCGCTGCTGGGCCACGCACGTCAGGGCCAGGCGCAGAGGGTGGCGCCATCCGGTGACCGAGGCGTGCTCTCCCTGGCGGGGATCGAGGATCAGGGGGAGGGCGAGGCGGAGCGGGACAGCCATGCCGGTCACGGTGGCGCGGCGCGGCATGATGCCGCCGGTCCCTGCCAGGACGAGGTCGCGGGTGACCGGCTGAAGGGGCGCCGGCAGTAGTTCGAGGTCGGGGAGCGGTGCGCCGTCGGGCCTAAAGATCATCCAGGTGCTGTGGGCGGCGGGAAATGGGTTGCGGGCCCAGGCCAGTCATGGCAC